>CALKJA010000173.1 GCA_937995865.1 uncultured Paracoccaceae bacterium
CCAGTAACGTTAAGGGCCCCTGTCACTGCGGCTTGGATATCGGCGCCGGTCACACCTGCGCCTACTTCCAGAGTGCCTGTAACGTTGAGTGTATCCGCAGCGCCTGCGCCGCTGATCACAACATCGTTCGCTGTGATTTCCAAGTTGTTCGCACTGACCGCGCCGCCGTCAATTTCAGCGGCATCGCTGGCGTTTTCAAAGACTGCGGTTTCGCCATCGGTCCACACCTGAGAATTTGCGCCGCCAACGCCATCGTCCCAGTGTAGGTCGGCACCGTTCCAGCCGTCACCGCTTGCACCGTCTGTCCAAGTCAACGTTTGGGCTGCTGCGCCGCCACTGATTGTGAGCGCCGCGCCCGTGGCTAGAACAAAAACCAACTCAGTCGCGCGCCCCATTCGGCAGTGCTTGCGTAAGCTGCGTTGGCGAATACCCGCCTGCTTGGGTTTGGAAATATCGTTTGCGGGAACGTTATTGTCAGTCGACATGCCGGCCTCATTATCGGTGAAATTTAATTTAGGGGGAAATAACCACGTTCGCTCCCCGCAATCAAACATCGCGCGCTACCTAAGGTCACTTTATTTCGAGACTTTCTTTGACTGACGCTTTTTTGCCTCATGGCAACAGGGCGGTCCCGCGTGATGCGCCTTTGCCATAGGGCCCAGCGGACGCTACACCACCATATCTAGAAAATGCTTGCGGGAATCGAGAATCCGGGCCACTAACTTACGCCAAGAAGAGAATTAAACGCACCAAAGCGTAACTCACGGCAGGCAATCGATGCAATCAGGGCTCAAAATTTCCTCCCTTCCCCACGCTTCGCACCATTTTTCGGGGCTGCGGTGATGGATCACGTCACCCGCATCGATACGTTGGTCGGCGATCACGCTGCGCGTCTTTCCGAACGGTTGCAAGCGCATCGCGAGCAGGTTTTTCCACCCAATGCTACGCGGACCTTGCGCACATTCACCTCTGGCGAGGTCGCAGACCTGCTCGGCGTCAAGGACGCGTATCTGCGCAAACTGCATCTGGATGGCCGCGGCCCTGAGCCTGAAATTCGCGCGGGCGGACGCCGCCATTACACGCCCGAAGATATCCAAACCCTCCGTGAGCTGCTGGAGAAAGGCGCGAAGGCGCCCGGCACCTATTTGCCTGGCCGCCGCGACGAAGACCATTTGCAAGTGATCACAGTGATCAACTTTAAGGGCGGCTCCGGCAAAACCACAACCTCAGCCCATCTTGCGCAAAAGATGGCGCTGGACGGGTATCGCGTGCTGGCCATTGATCTTGATCCTCAAGCGTCCTTCTCGGCGCTGCATGGGTTTCAGCCAGAGTTTGACCTGATCGACGGTGGCACGATCTACGATGCGATCCGCTATGACGATCCGGTGCCAATCGGCGATCTGATCCGAAAAACGTATTTCACCAACCTGGACCTGATCCCCGGCAATCTTGATCTCATGGAGTTCGAGCATGATACGCCGCGCGCTTTGGCGAACCGGGAAGGGGCGATGTTCTTTACCCGCGTCGGCACGGCCCTTGCGGAGGTAGAACAGGACTATGACGTAGTGGTGATCGACTGCCCGCCGCAACTTGGCTTTCTTACGATGTCGGCTCTGTCAGCAGCGACGGCAGTGTTGGTGACGGTGCATCCGCAAATGCTTGATGTGATGTCGATGTGTCAGTTCCTTTTGATGACATCCAACCTGCTCAGCGTCGTGGCCGATGCGGGTGGCGATATGAGCTATGATTGGTTGCGCTATGTCGTGACCCGCTACGAGCCGGGCGACGGGCCGCAAAACCAAATGGTAAGCTTTATGCGGTCGATGTTTGGAGAGCATGTGCTGAACCATACCGCCCTCAAATCTACGGCGATTTCGGATGCCGGGATCACAAAACAGACCCTGTACGAGGTGGAAAAGGGTCAATTTACTCGGGCCACCTATGATCGCGCGATTGAATCGATCAACGCCGTGAACGCCGAAATCGAAGATCTGGTGCAATCGGCATGGGGCAGAAGCGGAGGGCGCAATGGCACGTAAGAACCTTCTCAAAGGGCTGATGGAAGACGCATCAAAAGACGGCCAAAAATCGCCCGAGCCTGTGGACCAACAGACTCGAAAAACAGAGTCTAATACACCTAAACCCTCCCGTCGCCCGGTCAAAGGCGCGATTGGTGCAGTCAGTCAATCCATTGAGGCGCTCAAAGCGCGCTCGCTCCTTGATATCGACCCTTTCTTGATTGATGCGGGCGGTTTGCAGGACCGGCTTGAAAATGATGTGGCCGAAGACCAATCCCTGCTCAATTCGATCCGCGAATATGGCCAACAGGTGCCTATTCTTGTCCGCCCCCACCCAGAAACCGAAGGCCGCTATCAGATCGTCTATGGCCGCCGCCGCGTGCTGGCGCTTCGGGATCTTGGTCAGCCGGTCAAGGCAATGGTGCGCGATCTGGATGACGCCCGGCTGGTCATGGCACAGGGCCAAGAAAACACCGCCCGTCGGGGCCTGTCTTTTATCGAAAAGGCGAATTTCGCCGCTCAAATGCGCGACCACGGCTACAAGCGCAAAGCGATCATCGATGCGCTGAGCATCGACAAGACGTTGGTTTCACGGATGCTGCTGATCGTGGATCGGATCGGATATGAGCTCGTCACCCGGATCGGAGCCGCGCCCAATATTGGCCGGGATCGCTGGGGCGTGCTGGCTAATGAAATCGAACAACGCGCTGCTGACCCGCAAGTCATTATTGGAATGCTGTCGCTTAATGACGATGGTGCGAACAGTGATGCTCGCTTTGAGAAGGCGCTTGAGTTTATTGCGGGTCAGCCCGTTACAAGTGCGGCCGCTGCAGATCGTGAAGCGCCGCTGCCTGTCAAAGGCCGCCAGAGCCGCCGCAAGATCCACAACAGCGCCACCGGCGCCACGATTGCCGCCGTCATGCAGAACCCTGAAAAGGTGGTGATGACCATCGACCGCGCCGAAAGTGGCGGGTTCGAGGATTGGTTGGTGGATAATCTAGACAGCATTCATCGTGATTGGCTTGAGAGCGTCTCCCAAGACGACGCCAAAGACCAAACCGGCGAATAACGAGCAGAGAAACCAGAACGGAGGCACAAACAGGCAGTCTAAAAAACGAAACCCCTCAGATCATAACGACCCAAGAGGCTTCGATTTGGTTCTAGCACCTCCGAATCTACTCCCTGCTTGAGTCGGCTGTCAACAACACCTGTCGGGTGAACAGTGTTTTTTTGCCTTGTGAAAACTGATGAAGAGACTTGTAACCACGCCCTTTGGGCCGCGGCCGGTGACGGCTGAGTTATTGAAACAGGCGGCGCGCGCCGCCGAGACCCCTCCCCTGCCCCATATCGACAAATGGCACCTCCTTCGGGAACTGTGCGTGGCGCGCATGGCGTTTGGCATGACCGATCGCGAATTGGGCGTTCTTGAGGGTCTGTTGAGTTTCCATCCTGAGACCCTGTTGGGTGGGAACGCCGAGATGATCGTGTTTCCATCGAACCGCGCTTTGGCGGAACGGTGTCACGGCATGGCTGAAAGCACCCTACGCCGACACCTGGGGCGGCTCGTGGATGCGGGTCTGATCCTGCGCCATGACAGCCCAAATGGGAAACGCTACGCCGCACGTGGGACGGATGGTGAGGTTCTGCGCGCGTTTGGCTTCGATCTGCGGCCCTTGTTGGTACGTGGCGCTGAGATCGCTCAGGCCGCACATGCCGCGCGTGAGGCGGCAAGCCGGGTGCGTGGATTGCGTGAACGGGCGTCTTTGGCCAAGCGCGATGCCCAAAAGCTTGCCGCTTATGGGGCGGAACAGGGTCTATCCGGCCCTTGGAAGGCTCTGCTCGCCGATCTCTTAGACTTGACGCGAGAGTTGCGTCGGAGGTTGGATGCAGAGGATCTTGAGGACTGTGCCCGGCGGGCCGAAAAACTGCGTGACACGGTACTTTTATGGCTTCACAAAGCAGATAATATGAGCGGCAAAGACACTCAGTCTGAGCGGCACTCTCAGAATTCAAATACAGACTCTTATGATCTTGAATCTTGCTTTAGAAAAGCTGCGGGCGGAAATTCCGAGCCTAAGGTTAAAGACCCTGTTCCTGCTGAAACAGAGCCGAATGCTGCACAAGGATTGCCTCTTGGGCTTGTGTTGCGTGCGATCCCTGAAGCTTTGCAATATAGCACAGATCCGGTGCGTAGCTTTGAGGATCTTTTCCGCCTAGGCTCCAGTTTGCGCGGAATGATTGGCATCAGCCCATCAGCATGGTCAGACGCGGTTGAGGTCATGGGACGAAGCACAGCTGGCTTAACAATCTGCTGCCTCGTCGAACGCATCCACGAGATCCGCTCCCCCGGCGGCTACTTGCGCCACCTGACACAAGAAGCGTCCAACGGTACCTTTTCAATCGCTCGTTTGGTGATGGCCCAATTGCATCGGGAACCAGCGGTGGCAAAAAGTTGACAGCTGTCAACTTTTTGCGGGAGGTGTCAGTTTGGGAAAAGTTGACAGCTGTCAACTTTTTCTCGCCCGTTCAGAAACTGCCCGGAAAACTTGACCCAGAACACTCTAACGGGTCAAGGTCTGCGCAGAATAGATCAAGAAGGCATTGGAGTGCCCAGAGATGCGCTTTACGGCTAATAGCTTCCGATTGGTTCACCTGTGACTAAAGGTGACGATGGCAACCGGACGATCCTTCGGGGCGGGTTTCAGCCGGCTGGCCAAAGGGTTCCTACGCCCGCAACAGCACATGGGTCTCAGGTGCAGCGCCCGCCGACTTTGCAGACGCAAGCGCCCCGATCTGGAGTGATGGCCACGCCTTCGAAAGGCCGGCCCCTGTCCAACCCACTTCTGGCGACCGCCCTGCCCTTTTTGAGCGTGCTGTCGCGCGTTCGGCTGGGGGAAGTTGAAACAAGCCCTGATGCCCTTCGGGATGCTGCACGGGGATACATCAAAAAGGCCGAAGCAAACGCGGCTGCAGAACAGATGCCGGAAAACCTTGTCCAACTGGCAAAGGTAAACTTAGCGGCGATGGTGGATGACGTTTGTGAAACTTTGCCAGGCTATAGCCCAGACCAAACCCGACCTTTGACGCTTGAGATGTTTGGCGTCGAAAGCGGCTCGCAAGGATTTTTCCGGACACTTAAGACGGCCACCGAGCGCCCCAAAGATTATGCGCCATTGCTGGAATTGATGCTCGTCTGCATTGGATTGGGATATGAGGGCCGATACCGCTATGAGCCGCGTGGCGCCGCACGGGTTGCCCAAAAACAAAGCGAAGGCTGGGCGGCCCTGCAAACGGTCGAAACCCGCGACAAGGCTCTCTCGCACAAATGGAAACCTGTGGTTCTCCGCGATCCGCTGCAACGTCGGGCTGCACCGATTTGGATGGTCGCAGGTGTGGCGGCTGCAATGGTCTTTGTCTTGTTCGCCAGCCTTGCAAGCGTCCTCACATCTGAGGCTCAGGCGGTCCAAACCGTGCTGCGGGATGTGCATAGTCCGCAGCAGGTTTCGATCCTGCGCGCCACGGTCCCTGCCCCACCCGCGCCTAAGCCGCTTGCAATAGAAGAAACTCCGGCGTCCCCGGAACCAAGCCTATTTGAACAGATGCAAACCGGGCTGGAAGCCACCAGCGCCCAAGTTGAAACGCTGGGCGATTTTATCGTCATTCGCCTTGGCGAAGAGCTGCAATTTGGCTCCGGATCTCCCGATCTTAACACTGAGCTCACATCGATTGTTGCGCCGATCGCAGAGGTGCTTGACAGCAAGCCCGGACGTATTGTCATTGAGGGGCATAGTGACAACATTCCGCTCAGCGGCTTTGGGCTATATAAGACCAATGAAGCGCTTTCAGAAGCGCGGGCGCAGGTGGTTGCGGATGCTCTTGCGCCGCTTTTGTCTGACCCATCTCGCGTGACAGTGATCGGGGTGGGCCCGGCGCGGCCCCTGAGCCGCGAAAATACGCCCGAGGCCCGCGATCTGAACCGCCGTGTTGAGATCCTTTTGAGCCGCGGTGGAGACTGACATGAGCCGCATCTGGACCGCCCTCAAAATCCTTTGGACGCTTTTTGCCCTCACGGCCCTCAGTGCTGCAATCTGGTTTGGGTTGCCGGCCCTTGGGGTTGAGGAGTTGGCGCGGATAGATGTCCGCGCAGGGCTGGTTGCGGGCGTTCTGATTGTCTTTGGTTTTACGCTTGCGATCCGCAGATTCACCCGCCGCAGGTCTGCCCGCGCCTTAGAAGAAAAGTTGACTGCAGGGCAAAAAGGCGATGCCAGAATTCTTGCGGAACGGATGTCCGAAGCGGTTGCACGGCTCAAGGCTTCAAAGGGCACTGCATCGCTTTATACGCTTCCGTGGTACGTGTTGATTGGCCCCCCGGGTGCAGGGAAAACAACGGCGCTTGTGCATTCAGGTTTGGCCTTTCCCGGCTCCAAACCCGAAAGCGTTTCAGGCATGGGCGGAACGCGGAATTGCGATTTTTGGTTTTCTGATGACGCCGTTTTGATCGATACTGCTGGGCGATATACCACCCAAGACAGCGATCACCAAAGCGATGCGGCCAGCTGGGCTGCGTTTCTTTCGGAACTCAAAACTGCCCGCAGTAAGCAACCGATCAATGGCGTTTTGTTGGCATTTTCATGCGAGGATATGATGCGTGGCGATGCGCGGATGCTTGCGGCCCATGCAAGTGCTGTGCGCGCACGGTTGGCCGAACTTAATAGCGTTCTGCGTGTACGTGTTCCGGTCTATGCGGTGTTCACAAAGGCGGATCTTGTTTCAGGGTTTCGGGCCTATTTCGGTCGGCTAGGGGCAGGGGCCCGCAAATCTGTTTGGGGGGTGACCTTTCAATCCAAGGATCCCACAAAAGACGCCCAAGCCGAAGTTGGCACCGAATTTGATCGACTTGTTGCGCGGTTGGGGGATCAGATTCCGGCGCGGATGATGGGGGAAAAGGACACGCAAACGCGCCACATGCTGATGCGGTTCCCTGAGCAAATGGGCGCGCTCAAAGGCAATCTTGAGCTGTTCTTGCGGCTGATCTTTCAGGGTGAGGGCGCCCAAGGCGCGATGTTGCGCGGCTATTATTTCACGTCGGGCACCCAAGAGGGCACACCTTTTGATCAGATCCTTGGGGGGGTGGCGCGTGGTGGTCCCGAGGTCGAGGGCTTTATGTCTGGCCGGGGGCGGAGCTATTTTCTTCACGACTTGCTGCGGGGCGTGGTGATTCCTGAGCGCGGTTGGGTAGGTCATGACCGCCGCCGCATGATGTTGCGTGGCGCGGTGCGGGGGCTTTCGTTGGGTGTGGTTGGATTAGGTGCATTGGCGGCGATGGCGCTGCTGGCGCAGAGCTTTTGGTCCAATGCCTCGCTTGTCCGGGCGGCGGACCGGCAAAGCGCGCTATATGCTCAGGCCGCCGCGCCGTTCTTGGCCCAAGAGGTCGTGACCGGCCCATCAGTGCGAGAGGTGCTTGGCCCGCTAGCTTTGGTTCGGGATATGCCGGGCGGGTATCTGGATCCGAGTCCACAAGGATGGCAGCAGGATCTTGGATTGTCGCGCCGCGATAGTGTGCGCCAATCGGCCCTTGCGACTTACTCCGAGGCGCTAGAGCGGTTGCTGCGGCCCCGCATGATGATCACGCTTGAAGATGATCTTGCGGCCATTCTCACGCGCCAGGACCACCGCATCGGGTTTGAGGCATTGCGGGTCTATTTGTTGGTTGCGGGGGCACAGCCGGGGGCAGGCGATGATCTGGCGGTACAGACTTATTTCGCGCGGGCATGGGCCGATGAATTTGCAGGGGACGATGCTGGGTATCGCACAGCGCTTGGCCATTTGGCGGCTTTGCTGGATTTGGATGCCCGTGCAAAACCGCTGGTTACTGCGTCTGCGCCTTTGGTTGAGGCGCTGCGTGCGATGTTATTGGCTCTGACGCCCGAGGAGATCGTGCTGGCGGCTGTGCAGGGGCAGGGTGGGGCGCTGCCCGCTGTGCGGCCCTTTGATGGGATCGGGGCCGAAAGCGGTTTGCGGGTCTCTGATGGGCGCAGTTTGGGCACCGTTGAGATCGCCCCGCTTCTGACGTTGGACGGCTACTCCAAGGTGATGGCCGCGGTTATTGAGGATGCGCAAGGCGTGCTGACCCGCGAGGCATGGGTGCTGGGTGTAGCCGCGACAGAAACGGCAGATATCTCCGCCGAAGTTGCCCGGTTCTATGCCAGCGAGGTGTCTGCTGCCTGGGCGGGTGCCTTGGGGCGGCTTGAGCCGGTGCCGGATGCAGGTGAGGCGCTTGGCCCCGCCGGGCGCGCGGCTCTATCTGCTGTGGCGGCGGGTCTAGATTGGCCTGATAATACATTGAAAATAAACGAAAATTTTTCACCCGATTCTCTGACTGACGCGCGATTGGGACAGGTGGAGCGTGGTTTGGCGGCTATGGGCGTTGCCGCGGATTTTGACGCGGTGGTCGAGGCCGAGGCAATTGTTGGCTTGGCACCTGATGATCCGCAGATCCTGCGCGCATTCGTGGATACGGTTGCAGGCTCAGTGCGTGCGGATTTGGTGCGCGGTGAGGTGGTTGGTGTTGTGCGCGCGTGTCAAGCGCTCGCTCAAGGGCGCTACCCGTTTGGGCCGCAAGGAACGCCACCTTTGCCGGTGGTTGATTTTGCGGCTTTGGTGGGATCGAACGGAGAGCTGGCCGGTTTGGCGCGGGCCCATGAAGCGCGCAAAGGTATTGGCGGGGCGTTGCCGGGGCCGGTGCGGGATCTGATCGCAAAAGGTGCCGCTCTTGAGGCGGCGTTTATGGACGGGGCAGGGGAGCCGCGTTTGATCGTGAATGCCAGTTTGGTCGCCGCGTCGCAGTCGGTTGAGGCGTTGCGCCTGTCTGCAGGCGCCGTGGAGTATTCCCTTGGCTTAGGGGATGAGCCGCAAGAGATCGCGTGGCCTTGGGACGGGGATCTGAGCTTAGAACCGGTGCCGCGCTATCAGGATGTGCCCGAAGAGCTACGTTTCGCGGGCGGGCCTTGGGGAATGATATCGTTGCTAGATCCAAAGCTGCCCGCACGGCAGGCCGGCGGAATTATTGAGGTGACACATCCTTTGGGGAACCGCGTCGCAACGCTGCGGCTGGACTTCGGCGCGCCGGCAATCCCCTTTCAACGGCCAGAGCTTACCACCTTGCGCTGTCCGAGACTGCGCCAATGAACGGAAAAACATGGGTAAAATCGCCCAGAACGCTGGACACACGCGGCTGCGCGGGACACTCTGACCCCGCGGCAAAAGGGATGGCCCCATGAACGATGATATGCACACGCAAGAGAGCGACGAAACAGTTGTGTTCCGGCGCCCCCGGGAGCTGGGCAAAGCCATGCTGTCCGAGGCCCTTTTTGGCTTTGAATTTGCCACCCGCTCGGACGTGGGCTGTGTGCGCAAACTTAACGAAGACAGCACGCTTGAGCTACCCGAGGCCGGGCTGTGGGTCGTGGCGGACGGTATGGGGGGCCATACCGCGGGGGATTTTGCCAGCCAGACCATTGTTGCGGAACTTGAAACCGTGGGCGTTCCCGCCGGGGCCTTGGACCTCAAAAGCCGGTTTCTTGAGCGGCTGACCCGCGCAAATTCCCGCATCCGCGCCCATGCAGAGCAACTTGGAACAGGGGCAATCGGCTCAACGATTGCAGCACTGCTTGTCCAGCAAGACAAATTTGCGGCCATCTGGTCTGGCGACAGCCGCGTGTATCGCTTCAGGGGCGGCGAGATCGCGCAGGTCACACGCGACCACACCGAAGTACAAATGCTGCTTGATAACGGCGAGATCACCGAGGAAGAGGCCGAGAACTGGCCCCGCAAGAACGTGATCACACGGGCCATTGGCGTCACCGATCAGCCCGAGTGCGATATGGTGCAAGATACGCTGATGGACGCGGATATCTTCTTGATCTGCTCAGATGGTCTGACCGAATATTTCGAAGCCCCAGAGTTGCAAGATCTTATGCGTGCCGTCGGTCACGGGCCGCTTGAGCCGCTGTGCCACGTGCTTGTTGAGACCGCGCTTGAGCGGGGTGGCAAAGACAACACCTCTGTGATCCTTCTACGCTGCCGCCGCAAAAAGCTGCCCGATTTTGAGGCCGCTGGTGCCTATCCCGAATTGGAGGGATTGCTGTGAGCGATCGCAAAGACGACAAAACCGCGCCACCACAGGCTGCACAACCGGATGATGATGACCGCACGGTGATGTTCACGCCCGATGATCTTGCTGCGGCACAGGCTGCCGCTCAGGCTCCTGGCGCCGCCGTAGATGAGGACGACGCTGACCGGACCGTGATGTTCAGCCGAGAAGACCTTGCTGCTGTACAGGCTGCTGCAGAGGGCGGGGGGCATGAGACGATTCCGCCTGATGGCGAGCCTAATCTTTTGAGCCCAGAAGAAGAGGATCCTGACCGCACGGTGATGTTCACCCCTGAGGATTTGGCCGCTGTTCAGGCCGCTGCGCAAAACTCCGCCGCGACACCGCCCACGCAAGCCCCGGCCCCGGCTGCGGATATTGACGATGCCGACCGCACAGTGATGTTCTCTCCCGACGATATCGCCAAGGCGCAAGGGCAGGCTGCCGCGATTCCCGGTGGCGATGATGATGGGTTTGGCGGTCCGATGATGGCTCCGCCCGTCGCGCGCCCGTCTGCACCAACCCCGCCGCCAGTTGACGATGATGATGATCGCACCATCATAACCACCGCTGGCCCACGCCCTGCGCCGGGCGCTGTTGTTACGGGCACGGGGTCCGGTGCAACCTTTACCGAAAACCCACGTTATCAGCCTCCTGTCGCGGGGGCGATTGCCACTCCGCTTACAACGCTCGAAACCGGCACGGTCATCAATAACATGTACCGGGTCGAAGAATCTTTGGATCAGGGCGGTATGGGCCGAGTGTTCCGAGGTGTTGAGATTGGCACAGGCGAAGCGGTTGCGATCAAAGTTATTCTGCCTGAGATGGCCGAAGACGATAAAGTCGCCCAAATGTTCCGCCGTGAGGCCCGAACCCTGCGGCAGCTTCATCACGATGCTATCGTGCGTTATTTCGCCTATGTGCCACCCGATCAGAACATGAACCTGCACGCGCTGGTGATGGGGTTCATTCAGGGAACAAAGCTGTCCGATAAGTTGGCCGAACGGGGCGGGCTATCACAGTCCGAGGTTGTGAAGCTGACCATGCGGCTGGCCGATGGGCTGGAGCGCGCGCACCAGATTGGCGTTGTTCACAGGGATCTATCGCCTGATAATGTGATGTTGCCTGATGGTGATATCGAAAAGGCCGTGCTGATTGATTTCGGAATTTCGCGGTCGTCGGCTGTGCCAGAAGGCACAATCGGCAATGAGTTTGCGGGCAAGCTGAAATATGTCTCGCCCGAGCAGCTGGGCCTTTATGGCGGTGACGCCGAGGGGCAGTCAGATGTCTACTCGCTTGGTCTTTTGATGATGGCGATGATCACGGGCAAGCCGGTGCCGATGGGCAGCTCCATCGCGGATGCTGTGCAAAAGCGCCAAGGTCTTCCTGATCTGTCGACAATGCCGCTTGAGTTCCGCGATTTGCTATCTGAAATGCTGCAACCAAACCCGACGGACCGCACCGGTTCAATGCAGGAGGTGATTGATCACCTATCTGCCTTTGATGGGGCGACAACGGGGCTTGGCACGCGGCGTGGCGCGCGCCCCCTGATCAAGGACCGTGCGGTGCCGGGGCTTCAGGCGGTGCCAAGTGCCGCGCATGGAGGTGTGACCAAAGCGCCGGGCGATAACACAACGAAAGCGGAACTTGCCAAGGCGACCAAAAAGAAGGGTGGCGTTGGGTTTATCGCAGCACTTGTGGTTGTGGCAGGGCTTGCCGGGGGTGGATACTTTGCCTTTGGTGATCAGATCCAAGAGATGCTTGCGGCCAATGCGCCAGAGCCTGCACCAACAGGGGCTGATGCCGTGACGGCGGGGCTTTTGCGCCAGCCAGACAGCCGTGCAACGTTCTTGGCCGAGGCTGTCCCTGGTCCGTGTAACTTTGCCACCCGACGCAGTGCTGGGGCGTCTGCGGGCGTGATCGAGGCCTTTGGGGTGCTCGCCGGTCCCTTGCGTGGGCTAGGGTCTGTGTTTGGTGAGGCTTATGGGCTCACGCCTGAGGTGCTGACCCGCACCGTGCCCGAGGCCATGTGCCCGGTGGTTGATTTTGCGTGGACCTTTCAGGGCACGGCTGGCAGCGGGATTGAGATGTCTCTTTCCGCGAATGTATTGCCGCGTACCGAAGGGGTTGTTGGCACGCTTCAGGGCAGTGCGGGACGTCAAAACTTCCTTGCTCTGGTGGATCCGAATGGGCGGATGTTCTCGCTTATGCGGCAGCTCGAAGACCCGATTGGAGAGGAGCGCCGCTTTGCGTTCCGGCTCTCTTCGGCGACACCGGGGGTGTATATGCTGATCTCAACAGCGTCTGATTCACCACTGGTACGGGCGGGTGCGATGCAAGATGGGGTGCCGTCTGCGGACTTTCTGCCATTGCTCACGCGTGAGCTTGCGGCGGACGGGCAGGGGGCGGTTGATATCGCCTATGTGGAACTGACGCGCTGAGCCTGTCTGATCGCTAATCAGGGTCAGCGGACGTCCACGGTGGCGACACCGAACACCAGATTTTCCAGTACATCGGCGGGCAGGGGGGCAAAGACCTCCTGTGCGGTCTGTCCAATGCGTCCACCCAGATCCAAAGGCGCGCCGGGCGCTCCGATGGCCAGCACGATCTGCCGCGTTTCACGAGGCCCGCCTGCGCGCGCAATCGGCACGTCAAAGACCGGAACGCCGTCTTCCAGCTGCGTGAATGGGGCAAGGTTTTGGACCACGCCGTTGTCATCGATCAGCAGGAGCGTCAGGAACAGGCCCTGACCGCCCAGCACGCGGCCCGACAGGCTGTCACCGCTTGCAAAAGCCGTGGACGACAGCGCCAGACCGATGCGGCTGGCCGGGTAGCTATCCATTTGCCGAAGGATATCAAGGGCCGCACATTGGCGCGCGTCCACGATCTCGCGGGATTGGGAGGTTTCAGTCTCAAAGCCCTCAAGAATCTGTGCTGCGATAATATCCAGCTCTTCTTGTTCTGCCCCGATCAAGGATAAGCCAACACCCGTAGAAGCCCGGCGGGGCAGGGCAAGGGTGCAGGCTGATTGTGGCGTGGCCCGGATGCGCCGCAAAAGCGATCCAAGCGCGATATCGGAGGGTGAAGGGTTCTCAATGCGTGGCCGCGCGGGTGCGGCGGGCGGGGCAACTGGCGCTTCTGCGTCTTCCTTGGCCGGTTCTTCGGGCTGCTGAACCTCGGGTTCAGGCTCCGGTTGGGGATCTTCTTCTGGCTGAGATTCCGGCTGGGTTTCTGGCTCTGCGACCTCTGGCTCGGGATCGGGAAGGGCGACAGGCTGCACTTCCTCGGCGCCTGCACCGGGCACTTCGATCTCAGGCAGAACAACTGCAGCTACAACTTCTTCTTCCGGCAGAACTTCGGGCAGGATCTCATCCAGCTGCATCTCAAACTCAGGTTCCGCCGGGCCAGAACCGCTGCCCCCACCCTCTGCCAGTGGATTGATCACCTCTTCTTCATCGATGACCAACAGATCAGCGACCTCCAGAGACTCTGGCTCTGTGGGTTCCGGCGCAATCACCGTAGGCTCTTCGATCACCTCAGCGATGATCGGTTCCTCAAGGATTTCGGGCTCCGTGACCTCGGGCTCAGGCTCGGCCAGCTCGATGGGCTCTTCGATGATTTCCGGGATCAGGATTGGTTCGTCTTCAAGCACAGGTTCCGCGATCTGTGGCTCGGTGACCTCAGGTTCTGTCACCTCGGGCTCGGTCACCTCTGGCTCAGCGACGTCTGGTTCCGTGATTTCGGGTTCTGTAACTTCGGGTTCGGTAATCTCAGGCTCAAAGACTTCCGGTTCGAAAACCTCAGGTTCTGTGACGTCTGGCTCGGTGACCTCAGGTTCGGTCACTTCCGGCTCCTGAGCCTCCGATTCCAAAAGATCCGGCTCCAGAATCTCGGGTTCCATGACATCAGGCTCAGGCACGTCCGCGTCCTGAACATCCGGCTCAAGCATGTCTTCCGGCTCTAACGCGGCCAATTCCTCGACTTCGGGCTGCAGCTCTTCGGCGTCTTCCGGGATGCGATCATCAAGCGGCGGCTGCACCTCATCGATGATCTCAGCATCAAGGATCTGGAAGGATACTTCGTAATTGTCCTCAGCGGCTTCCAGCTCGGACGGGGGCTGTAGAAACAGGACACTGCCGGACAAAAAGACAAACGTGCCAAGCCCCGCATGGGTAAGCGATGACAGTGTGAGCGCCCCCCACCAAGCACCATTGTCTGAGCCGCTATAAGGCAGAAAGCTCATGACGCATCCCCGCCATCTTTGCGGTGAATGGTGACAAGCCGAACGGCCACGGCCAGAAGGTCCTCACCAGCAAGGATATCCAGAAGCGCACCTGCGGACAGATCTCGGTCCGCAAGCACATAAAGAGACGGGCTATCGATCAAGAGCGGGCCAAGTGTGCCAGCTTCGATCGGTTCTCCGTTCAGCGCCAAATCCCCCGCCGCTGATACGGTCAGTAATGGTTTGGGAAGCAAATCCAGCGGCAAAGCGGTTGTTTCGGGCAACGCCACCTCAACCGTGCGAGAATTCATGATCGAGCCGGTGGCAAGAAAGAAGAAAATCAGCAGCAAAACGATATTCACAATCGCCAATGAGCTATCGATTGGGTGCCGATTGCGGGGCGGCATGAGGCGGGATTTCATGGACTATCCCCCCTCTTTCGTCAGTTGCAACGCGGTGATCTCAGCGCTTTCCAAAGCTTCAAGCGCCGTTGCAATATCTTGCACGCGCGCATCCTCGCGGATTAATAGAACGATGTTGGCAGGTGTGTCCTGCTCGCCCAAGAGCGCGGCCAGCTCAACAAGCTGGTCGGGGCGATAGGTCTGGCCTTCGGTCAGGACCGTATCGCGCCCCACAGTCCAAAGGGTGGGTGCGCTTGTGGCCGCTGGACCATCGCCGGGGCCCGGCCCGGCAGGCACGCTTTCTTCCTCTTCGGGCGGCGGCGCATCTGCTGGCGCACTCTTTAGGGTGATCAATGAATACGGCGTCAGCGACGAGGACAGCATGAAGAAAATCAACAGCTGAAACATCGCGTCCGCCAAAGGCGTGAGCGCAAAGCGGTAGCGCCTTGGGCGCTCTGGTAGGGGGGCGCGGCTCATCGCGTTGCGGCCCGTTTACTTGGCTGCGTTCGGATCGACGCGGCCGTGGATGGCCGCAGACATAAGCGCTTCGATCATGTTGCGCTCGCGGTCAATCCGGCCTTCCAGCCAAGTAGCGATAAAGAATGCGACAAGCGCAATGATAAGACCTGCCGCCGTGGTCGAAAGGGCCACGTAGATACCACCGGCAAGCCCGGTTGGATCCACAGCACCTTCTGTTGCCGCAAGCACAGAGAATGCATCAATCATCCCCACAACCGTGCCAAGCAAGCCCAGCATCGGCGCGGCCTGCACTACCATATCAAGCGCGCGCATCCGGTCGCTCATTGTGGCAAGCTCAATGATGGCCGTCTGGCGCGAAAGCTCCTCGGCATAGCTCACATCGGTGGGGCGGGCCTGAATGCCGCTGAACACCGCCTGCAAGACCCGGCTGAGAACTGATTTCCGCTGACCTGCTGCTGAGATTGCCTCATCCACGCGGCCATTAAGCCAATCATCAAGAATGCGATCCGCCGCCTTCCGTTTGCCCACTCCCAAGCGCGCGAATTGCACCACTTTGAACAGGCCCACGCTTAGCGCAAAGAGGGAGAGAATGGCCAAAAGGCCGTAGATGCCAAGAGATGCAATCTGGAGAATGGACATAGGTTCCCTCGTTCAGGCTTGGGGCAGATGTTTTGGTCTTGATAAATGAGGGCCTACAGCCCGAACGCGATGTCCGTGCGTGAAGAGACAGTGACATCAGACAAGCAAGCGTCGCTTTCGGTGTCACCTTCCAGCGTGCAGCTGGCAACATCGTTTACAATAATCTCAGAAAGCTCTGCGCATGCGGTCGGCAGGTTGAACTGCACCACGCGGCGTTTGCCCGAGCTTAATTCACCCAGCGGAAGCGCCAGAAGATTGCGGAAAACACCATCCGCACCAAAGACGGCCAACCGCCATGTGACTTCGGACAGACCAGTTTCCAGTTTGTTATGACCAAAGAACACCAGCGCGCAGCCACCGCTTGCGGTATCGGAAATGCGGTTCAACTCAAGAGTGATGCCACCTTCGCTTGCGGCGTCTGCTGTTTCTTGTGCGGCAGTGGGGGCCGCGAAAGAGGCGGCAAGTGCGACCGACAGGCCTGCGGCGAAAAGGGAATTGCGGACCATTGGGAGCTCCTGAAAAATTCAAAGGTAACTTAACGTAACCATTTGCGTCAGTCGTCACGGATTAGTCAATGTTTCATTGGAGTTGCACGCAATACAAGAAACGGGACCGCGTGGCGCGATCCCGTATTGGTAGATCCAGGGAAGGAAAAGTTTATCGGTAGACGCCGACCACATAGTCAGGCTGCCGCAAGGGTGCCGCGGCTCGTGCAGGTGCGCTGCGCGTCAGGCTTACCTCTTGTGTGGATACGCCGGTCACATCCAGCGACGCACGCGGCACGTGATGAACGGCAACTTTTGGCTGTGCATCTTTCCACGCCTGCAGCGCGTCATTGGTGCGCGCTTCCGGCCGCAAAGAGATCCCAGCCGCAACCCATTCATCGGCGGTTATTCTGTCAGAGGGTGCCATCGCGTCAGGAGATGCCAAGGGGGCCAGCGCGGCTGCCGCGGGAGCAACCGGAGCGGTTGGCACAAAATCCGGGATCACAAATGTTCCCGTTGTCGGCGCAAGCGCCGCCGTCGAGATGTATTGCGGCTCTTGATCCACGCTCAGCCCATGCCAAGCAGACAGACCAAAACCAGTTCCAGCGGAGGCTGCGATCAGAGCAGCGGCGATGATGTAAGTGCGTCCCATGAAGCTCATATAGCACCTATGAGCTCCTATTTCACCCATTGAGCGCACAAACAGGCGAATTCTTGCGCTTTTCTTGCAACAAGGTGGGGGCAGGGGCCTATTTTGTGGGTTTGGTCGCGGGTGCCACAATACGCGCTCGGCCTTCCCCTTGCTCGCGGGGTGTGCGTGACGTTAAAGTAGCGGCATGAATGGAATTTCGATCTCAAACCGTTTTTCACACCGCATTCCTGCTGGGCTTTTGAGCGCCGGGGTTGGGGTGGCGCTAAGTCTTATGGCCGGGACGGTTGCGGCGCAAAGCTTTGAGATTCAGCCGATTGGTATCGATATTTCTGACGATCCGTCAGGTGGGCTTGTGCTTGCAGCGTTTGATCCAAGCGATGCAGCCCCTTTGATCACCGGGCTGGGCGGCGGGGCAACTGTGCTTCAAGCGTCCGTGGTGACGGGCAACTTGCCTCAGCCTTCGATCATTCTGGGCCGAATCGCACCGGGGCAGGAGGCGTCTTTTGGGATTGAAACGCTGCTTCCGGAAACGGTTGCGCAGTTTGCGTTTTCCTTGGATGATCTTGAGGCCCGCGCCGCGCTTCGGGAAAGCGATCCAGAGCTGTTTCGCCAGTTGGTCGAAGAGGGGCATGTGGATCCCGAAACCAGCCAGTTGAACCGCACCTTGCAAATTGAACTTGCGCGCATGAATTGCTACCGCTCGGGTATTGATGGTGCATGGGGGCCGGGATCGCGGAGATCTGTGAGCTCGTATTTTGATCAGCTTGATGAAGTCTCATGGCCAGACCAGGCGCCAACGCCCGATCTGTTCCGTGCGCTGCTGATTAATGGTGATGTGGCATGCCCAACACCCGCGCCGCGGCCTGTTGCAACAAGCAACCGGTCCTCGACCCGGACAACGACAACACGCACAACGACTCGCACAACAACAACGCAAACAGCGCCCACACGTACACCAGCGCCAACCACCTCAACACGCCCAACTTTGAACACCAACGGGTTGCGGCTGGGGCCAACTCGCTAAGCCGAGAGCGTTTGCAGGCAGCCGCGTGGCGGTCTTTACGCGTGTAGCAAAGATTGCTACATACAGCCTTATGCCACGTACAACCTCTGTCGCCCTTGGTGACCACTTTAGCCAATTTGTTTCTGAACAGGTCGATGCAGGCCGCTACGCAAACGCGAGTGATGTCGTGCGGTCGGGCCTACGGTTGCTAGAAGAACGTGAGGTGGCGTTGGTGGCCCTGCGCAATGAGCTTGATGTCGGCGAAGCCTCGGGTCCGGCTGAGGGTTTTGATTTTGAGGCGTTTATCGCCGCGCGCTCAGCGTAACGGCATCCGATGACAACCTATCGCATGACCCCCGCCGCGCAGGCGGATCTGGGGGCAATCTGGGATTATACCGCCCAGACATGGGGCGCGGCGCAGGCAGAAAGCTATGTCCGCGCGATTGTGTCCACCTGCGATGCGCTTGTCCAAGGCTCCCGGTCAAGCCAATCCGCGGAACATATCCGCCCCGGCTATCGCAAAGCGGCAAGCGGGCGGCACATGATCTATTTCAAACCATCATCCCCGGTTCTTACCGACGACAGGACCCAAGGTATTGATGTGATCCGCATCTTGCATCAGCGTATGGATGTGCCCGACAAGTTTGAAAGACCAGATTCCTAAGGCCGCGTGCACTTCTTGCCTCGGATATAACATTCCGTTTGGCCCCACAGAAATTCGCTGTAAGCTTACGACGCAGATCTCTCGTGTTACGAAAAGAAGGCGTTTCCCTTGGCTGATAACATTATCCTCAATGGCGCAGAGCTGAAAAAACACCTCAAGCTCGCCAAGGCGCGCCCGCTTGCATTTGCTTATGCCTATGGCCCTTCTGAGGATGAAGACTCGTTTGCCATTGATCGCAAAAAGAAGCCTGACACCTTGGGTAAAGCGCTGAATGCGGCGTCAATAGGCACGAAATATGCGCATGGTATGGTGACCGTCGAAGGCAAGGACATGGTGCTGACGCTGCATCGTGAACTGCCGGGGCTGGCGAAGCGGGTCAAAAAACACCTGAGGCAGCACAAAGCGCCGCTGAATGTGCGGATTGTGAGTGCTGACGGAGCGACGGTCGAAAACGACATCGAAGAGCTGCCCGACACACCCGAGACAGATACAGATTTAGGGAACGATGGAGCCGCGCCCGATCTCAGCGCAGTGCACGCCCGCGCTGCGGCGCTAAAATCAGCGGTGGCAGCGCTTGATCCTGAGCCGAAAGACCGTTTGCTCCCAGCCTTTAAGAAGGGGGCGGCGGCGCTGAACGTAGGGAATGCGGACGGCGCCACCAAGCTTTTTGATCAGATTGATGCGGCATTGGCCAAACTGGCCAGAGCCCCCGCCGCGGCCCCTAGCGCAAACATGGAAGCGCTGAGCAAAGCGCAAGACGCGCTACGCGCCAAAGCCGACGCACTGCCCAATTCACCCCAACGTGCGGCGATTCTTAAAGCATTGGACACACTCAAGGACCAAATCGGAGCAGGCGATGCGGCATCTGCTGCGAAGAGCGTGAAGCAGCTCAAAGCTGCGCTGTCCAAGATGGACGGTGCGGCAGGCGGCGGCTCAAATGAAGCCGCGTTCAAAGCAGCCCGCGCATCACTTTTGCCCAATGTTACAACGGCCCTCAAAGAGGGCACGCCAGACCCTCGTATGGTAAAGCTATGGAAAGCGTTTGAGGCGCAAGGAAAAGCGGGGAAATTTGCGGAGGCGCTTAAGCTTTCCTCGGCTTTGGAGAAGCTCGTTCCCGCGGGCAAAGCAGGGTCGGCAGGTGCGGATGTTTTCAAGCTGATGAGCGCTGCGCGAAAAATCTGGACTGGGGCCCGGAAGACGATGTCGGTTGAGATGAAAACGCTCGAAGGTGCGATCCTTGCGGCGTGTCAGGATCTGGATATGCCAGATCTTTCAGGCAAGATAAAAGGGCTGCAGCGGCACCTGTCCTCGCTGGATTCCGGGCTTGATGCCGCTCTGGCCGCCATTGCCAGCGAGCAAGACAGTGCCAAGCGCAAGCCTTTGGTGGGCGCGGCAGAAGCACAGGTAGCACAAGTCAAATCCCGCCTTGATACGGATTTCTTTCGTGATCTGGATGGCGGCAATGGGTTTAAACCCGTCAACGTCCGGGGTGAAGCAATGAGCGCCCTTGGCCGCGTCGAAGCGGCGCTGGCGCGCGCGGCCTGATCCCAACAGTCCGCTTCAGGCACGTATGTCCTCGTGTAGATGGCCGTCGCTGACCCAAGACGAGAAGTCTCCGTACCCGCTTGTGCGTTGCCGTGCTGTTTGGCTTTGCTGTGATCAGATCGGCAACGCGGTCGTCTCCTTGATGTCTTCCATGACAAAGCTTGCTGAGACGTCTGCAATATGCACCTTTTCGATCAACCGCTGGTAAAAATGATCATAGGCGGGGACGTCGGCCACGCGAACGCGCAGAACATAATCAAGATCACCGGTCATACGCTGGGCTGCAATAACCTCGGGCATTTCGCGCACAACTGTGCGGAATGTCTTGAGCCATGATGCGCTGTGATCATTGGTCCTGATCGAGACAATGGCCTGAAGGCCAAGGCCAACAGACACAGGATCAACAATCGCCACTCGCTTGCGCAGAATGCCGTCCGCTTCCAGCCGTTTGACCCGCCGCCAGCATGCGTTGCGGGACAGATTCACCTTGTCAGCAAGCGTGTCGACACTCAGTGAGGCGTCTTGCTGCAGCAAGTTTAAGAGGTGTCGGTCTATTCCATCTAAGTTTGTGGCCATAGTTGAGATAATTTCCACAAAATTTAGTCTATGGGAACCCTATTTGAGATAAATGGTGATCAAACGCGGTGTATTTTGCTCTAAACCCATTCGTGAGGATATTGTATGACCCGGACCTGGCACCGCATTTTCGTTAACCACCCGCAATCCGTTGATGAAACCTATTTTGAACACATGCGATTTGCCGGATGGTTTGCCACGCGGTTGTTGATGGCTGGGGCCGCCGCCGTGATCCATGCCATCATTCCTTGCCTGTTCGAAAAAACGGCCGGTCGCATGATCGGTGAGATGCATGCACGCCTGAGCAACCGCAGCTGATGTGCCGTCTTGCTGCCTATTTGGGGCCACCAAGAACTTTGGCAGAGATCGTCATTGATCCAAGCCATTCCCTGATCGCGCAAAGCCAAGAGGCTTTGGAGGCGAAACTCTCTGTTAACGGAGATGGCTTCGGCATCGCTTGGTATGGCCCGCGGTCGGATCCGGGGCTCTTCAAGGATGTGTTTCCGGCGTGGTCCGATAGCAACTTATTAAGCCTGTGCCAGCATATTTCATCGCCGCTGTTTCTGGCCCATGTGCGTGCCTCAACCGAAGGGGAGACGGCTCGGGCGAACTGCCACCCGTTCACCCAAGGCAATTGGAGCTTTATGCATAATGGGCAGACAGGCTCTTTCTCAAAGCTGCGCAGGCCTTTGGAAGCGATCTTGCCCGACCACCTTTTTGCCTTGCGCAAAGGAAGTACGGATTCCGAACTGTTCTTTCTGCTCTTGCTGAATGCAGGTCTTGCCGAGAACCCGGAACAGGCGTGCCGCGATGTGATTGCCCATTTGATCGAAACGGCCCGGTTTGTTGGTGTGCCTGCATTCTTCCGGCAAACCTGCATCTTTTCAGACGGGAAAAGTCTGTTCTGCTTCCGCTATGCAAGCGACGGGCGCTACCCATCACTTTATGTCTCTCGGCAATTTGCTGGCGGTGGGCTGGTTGTTGCGTCGGAGCCCTTGGATGGGAAAAGCGATCAATGGATTGAGATCACCCCCAACCAGCTCGTACGGTTGGGTACATCGGATCAGATGACCTTTGATCTGCTTGCGGCATAAATCAATTTACGCTGAGTGGCAGCATGAAGCCGGATCAATAATGAAACCATCCCAGCACAGATTGGCCGGACTAGAAGCGGGTTCGAATTGCTGAACCGAAGTGTTCAAAACCCGACCCGCACATAAGGTTTTACAAACCACTTTATCCCACCCCAGCTTGCATCGCCTGTGCGAAAAGCAATATATTTAACATAAGATAGATTATGAAAAAACGAACTTTAACTAA
>CALKJA010000174.1 GCA_937995865.1 uncultured Paracoccaceae bacterium
GACCGTGCTCGCTGTTTGTGGGCCTCATGCCCTGTGGCGTAAGACCAAGTGGCCGACCTTTGCTCCGCGATAGACATTACGTTGAAACCTCAATCACGGGACAAGTGTCGGTGTCTCCTGCGCGGGAAGATCAAGGCGCGAGATTTACGTCTTGTCAGCGCACATCTCTACGGCCAACAAACAAGTCATTTCAGCGCATCAATGGTGCGGGGCTGCGCCTTTTGCCATCATGAGGTGGTGCTCTTGGTGATGCGCCCCGATGGTCATCAGGCCAAAAAAGCCAAGTCCCTGAATCTGCGCGGCATCGCCGTCGACACTGAGGGCCACCCCATCGTCGAGATCCTCCGTGACAACGTCCCAGCCGTTTTCAGCTGCGAGAAAGGGCGCATGGGCGGGCACCATGGCGCGGATGGCCTCGAGAACACGAGGGGTGCCCCGAATCTCGAACCGGGCCCCTTCCGGCCGCAGGGTGCGGGTGACCACGGCCTCCTGGGTCAGAAGGTCCATATCGACCAGATGGCGGCGCAATCCGTCGATATCGACCCGCTCCCAATCCGTCTCAGGATCGGCCTGCAGGATCGCAACGATTTCCGCCAGGGCGGCAAAGGCCGACTGCCCGGTTTCCTGTGGTCCGCCCAGGTCATGGCCAGTCGCGAAATGGGCGTGCTGCGCGGCCACGTGTGAGGCCATCACTATGGCAAGGAGGAGGGGAATGAGACGCATGGACGGGTCCTTCAATGGGGTGCTGTCATATTTACGCTAGCAGGGGCGGATGCTTCGCAATATGATTTCAATCATATGTTGCCGAACCCTTATGATCTTATCCCGAGCTCAGCCCTGCGCCCAATCTCCAGCGCGGTTGGCAATATCGTGTTTCACCAAGGCGACCCCACCCACGGTCTCTATGTCGTGCAAACCGGGCGCGTACATCTCGAGCGGGTCGGCCCAGATGGCGAGCGGTTCATCATTCACCGTGCAAAAGCCGGAACAAGCTTTGCCGAAGCTTCCGTGTTTTCAGAGGTCTATCATTGCGATGCGGTCTGTGTTGAGGCCGGGGCACTGATCCGGATCGACAAGGCTGCCGTCTTGGCCGCTTTTGCCGACCCGTCATTTGCCCGCGCCTATGGCCGTCAGGCGGGACAACAAATACAGGCGCAGCGACAGATGCTGGAGATCGTCAGTATTCGGCGCGCAGAAGACCGGGTGATGGCGGGGTTGGTCGCGGGCCTGCTCGAAGGCTCCGTGATCGAGTTCGCCGCCCGGTTACAGCTAAGCCATGAGGCGACCTACAGGGCGCTGCGAAAGCTTGTGCAGGACGGGCGGGTCACAAACCCGGCCCGCGGGGTCTATCACTTGCGCCCATGACCCGATCAGCTGTGGCTCGCGAAGACGGAGGTCACCCCGTCGGAGCCGACAAGCAAGGTATCAAAAGTGTCACCGGCCCCGGGACCGCCCATGCCGGGCGAACTCATCGGCATGCCGGGAACCGTCAACCCGCGCGCCACCGGTTGCTCTGCCAACAGCCGCGTGATGTCCGCGGCAGGCACGTGACCCTCGATGAAATAGTCGCCTATCATCGCCGTATGACATCCAGCAAGTTCCGGTGCGATTTGCAGCCGGTCTTTGAACGCATAAAGCGCATCCTGATCGACGTCCTGCGCCTCGACCGCGAACCCAGCCTGCCGGACGTGATCGACCCAGGCGGAGCAGCATCCACAGGTTGGTGTTTTGAGCACCTTCAGAAGGGGTGCCGTGTCAGCGGCAACGGGTATTGCCAGGGTGGCAGCCGCGCCTGTCATCAAAAATGTGCGTCGTTTCATTGGAAGGTCCTCTACGAGTTTAGTGAGTTTAGCGTCTTGCAACGCGCTGTCGAGCGGGTCTGCACGGGCGGGATGCGTGTGAGAGGTCATCTCAGCTTTTCGTTCGATGGGTTTGCTGCGCGCGCAGCACTGCAAAAAGCGCAGACAGAGCGGTGGCACCGCCAAGGGCAAGCGCGGTCCAGGTGGCATTGCGGACATCGCCGTTCATTGCAGAGCTGCCCAGGTGGGCCAACAAGAAACTGGCCGGAATGATCCCGGCCAGTGTGGCCAGAGAGAAACGCCACAGATGCAACGGACTGAGACCCGCCGCGTAGCTGATCAGATCGAAGGATAGAAACGGCAACAGCCGACTGGCGAAGACAATGAGTGTCAGCATGTTTTGTGATCCCAAAAGGCCCGGCGTACTTTTCAACCCGAATTGGCGTTCGACAAAAGGGCGTCCCAGACGTCGGGCGAGCAGGAACGCGGCGATCGCCCCGAATTCCGCGCCGAGAACCACAAGGATCGTCCCGAAGGAGTGACCGTAAGCGGCACCGGCAGCCAGCGCGATTGGGGCAGAGGGCAGAGGGCTTGCCACGATGGCCAAACTCATCAGCACAACGACCAGAAGCGGTCCGAAAATCCCTGCGGCATCGATCCAGACCTGCAATTTGTCACGGTCCGGCCAATCTAAGGATCCATCAAAGAGGCCGAATCCGAGCAGAAAAACAGCCAGGGCAAGGACAATCACAATAGAGAGTATCCGTCTCAGCACAGCTCATCACTGAAGAGATCAAACAGGTAAGCGGCGGACAAGGCGTCCAGATGACAAGAGATTAACCACGCAGACCGCCCCACAGGGTACGCTAAGGTCCGACCCACACAAAGGGACGCGGTATTAAAAGGGAGTTCTATCATAACAGCCCACATAGACCTTCCAGCAACTGGAGGGTCAACAGGCCCTGAGCCAATTGATACATTTTGCGACAAAGGAAGTTCGGGTCTTTCCAGAAAGATCAATCTATTCTGTCTCTTATGATACGTGATTTTCATGCTACGGCCGTGATGCCGCAAAAACCCCAGTCTCCCGAGGCGAGCGGCTGATGTCATTTCAGGCACATATCCTCGTGGTCGATGACCACGCTGAAATTCGTCGCTCGGTGACGCGCTATCTTGAGAAAAACGGTCTGCGCGCCACAGGCGTCAGCGACGCAAAAGAGATGGATGCCCAGCTTGCCCTGGACGCCATCGATCTCATCGTGCTCGACATCATGATGCCGGGAGAGGATGGGATTGCGGCCTGCGCCAGATTGCGACAGGAGCGCAAGACGATCCCGATCCTGATGCTAACGGCCCTCGGCGAGGATGACGACAGGATCAAGGGGCTCGACAACGGGGCTGACGACTACCTTTCCAAACCCTTCAATCCGCGCGAACTGCTGGCCAGGATCAACGCGATCCTGCGGCGCGCTGGTGACCCGGTGCCGCCGCATGGCGGGTCTTTTGCGGGCAAGACAACATGGTTTGCGGATATCAAATTCGACCACGATGCCCGCCACGTTGTGACGCTCGAGGGGGGGACTACGGCTCTGACCACGGCTGAAGCCAAGCTCCTGACAGTGTTTCTTGAACGCCCGCGGATGGTCATTAGTCGAGACGATCTTCTCGCTTTAAGTGCCGGTCGCACGGCGGGACCGCTGGACCGCACGATCGACAATCAGGTGTCGCGACTGCGCCGCAAGATCGAACCTGATGTCCTGCGCCCGCGCATCATCTCGACGGTGCGCAACGGCGGCTATTGTCTGAACGCCGATGTGGAAATCGAGGCGTGATGCGGATGGGGTTTCGCACACAGATCGCGCTCCTGGTCGTGTCGGTCTTGTTTGTCGCGCAAAGCGTGGGTCTGTGGCTCTTTGTCGATGAGCGTTCGCTGGCCGTGCAGGCCGCAATCGGCAGTGAAGCGGCAGGACGAGCGGCCAATGTGGCACAGCTGATCGAGGAAGCCCCGCTGGATCTGCATGACGAGATCGTTGCAGCGGCCACCTCTCCCTTGGTGCACTTTGCGTTGAGCGACACGCCCGAAGTGACCCATACGCACCATGACCAGAACGGAGCCATCGAGGCGCGGGTTCGCGCGCTCCTGAACGATGGATACAGCCGGGACATCCGGGTCGAAGTGCATGAAATCGAACAAGGGCTGCTTCCTTTGCCAAACCTGTCGCCAGAAATGGCCAGGATGCACGCCGAAATGATGCAAGGCAGCTTGGCTGCGATCGAAATGGAGCTCTCGATCGCCATTGAGGGCGGGCGGTGGCTCAATGTCGGCACGCGGTTCGAGCGCCCACCGATCCAGTGGTCCTGGGCATCCACGCTCTCTTTCGCCCTCACCGTCGCCGTGCTGCTGCTGGCCATCTTCTGGTTTCTGCTGACGCGCCTGACCCGCCCCCTGAACGATCTTGCCCGGGCCGCGGAGGTCTTGGGACGCGGCGGCGGGCATGACCCGATCGCGCCGACCGGCCCACGCGAAGTCCGGGACCTGTCAGCCGCCTTCAATGACATGCAGGCGCGGCTAGCGCGCTTTGTGTCCGACCGCACGCAGATGCTGGCGGCCCTCGCCCATGATCTCAGATCTCCACTTACAGCGCTGCGCGTGCGCGCGGAACTGGTCGACGATCCCGAAACCAAGGAGGGGATCTCCGTGTCGCTCGACGAGATGCAGGACATGGTGGAAGCCACTCTCGCCTACGCGCGCGGTGTTGGGCAGGATGAAACACTGGAGGAGGTCGACATCAGCACATATCTGCTGACGCTTCATCGCGAGACCAATGACGCGCTTGACCTGGTGGCCGGGCCGGACGCCCGGCTGCAGATCAAGCCAAAGGCGCTGCGGCGCGCCTTGCGCAATCTCATCGACAATGCGCTGCGCTATGGGCGTGATCCTGCGCTCTCGTGGGAGATTACCGATGACAGCCTCGACATCATCATCGACGATCAGGGGCCGGGCATCCCGGAGGCTGATATTGACGCCGTGTTTCAGCCGTTTCTGCGGCTGGAGCAATCGCGCTCCCTGGAAACCGGCGGTCATGGCTTAGGACTTTCGATCGCGCGCAGCATCGTGCTGCAACATGGAGGGTCGATCACACTGTCGAACCGCGCCGAGGGCGGTCTCCGAGCGCGCGTCTCTCTGCCCATCGCGCGTCCTGAGACATCCGTATCCCGGAGTTCAGACGCTCTCGCGACGGACGGGTTTCAGCGCCGCCAAGTAGGCTGACCCAGACCGTTTCGCAATTCGCGTGTCTCAACGTTGATACATAACCTTACAAATTTCCGGGGCTAATCGTATTCCGCCACTTCCCAGAGTTCGATAGGAAACAAAGCGTTCGGACATGGAAAAGAGGCAGTCCCATGAAGGAAAGAGACCAATCGTTACTCTCCCGCCGCCGCTTTGTCGGCGGCCTCGGCACTGCTATGCTGTGTGCGCCGTCTTTGCTGCGCGCCGAAACGCTGGCACCCGTGCGCCGCAACGCGTCGAGCTTCCGCACCCATAATTGGCAGGATCACTTCGATACTCTGGGCAAAGGCATCATTATCGCGGACACCATTTCGCGCGCGCTCCAGCAGTGGACGACGGATGGCACGATGTTTGTCTATCCAACCTCTGTTCCGATGACGGATGAACTCACGCGCCGGGGATATACGGAAATCATCTTCAAGGACCCGGAGCCCGATTGGACGCCGACACCTTCCATGCGCGAGCGTGACCCAACTTTGCCGGCCTACATGCCGCCGGGTCCGGACAATCCGCTCGGGGTGCGCTCGCTGCATCTGACATGGCAGTATTACCGCATTCATGGGACGCATGACACGCGCAAGATCGGCCGACGCTCGTCGAGCGGCTGCATCGGTCTTTACAATGAGCATATTATCGAGGTTTTCGATCGGACCCCGGTAGGCACCCAGGTAAAATTGATCTGATGGGGCGATACAGCGTCATTGCATTGGCGATCATAGCGATTCTAGCCGTCGGCTTTTTGTGGACAGGGCAGGGCGACGACGCTGTAGAGCGTCTTTCCGGCGACGTCAGTGCGGGCGTTGCA
Source organism: uncultured Paracoccaceae bacterium (assembly GCA_937995865.1). Lineage (GTDB taxonomy): Bacteria > Pseudomonadota > Alphaproteobacteria > Rhodobacterales > Rhodobacteraceae > Shimia_B. The sequence goes on from CALKJA010000174.1 coordinate 5,897, forward strand.
CCGATGGTCGAAGTTGTTCTGCCAGAAACTCTCTCGGCGAACTCCCAAGTCGGCAAACTGGCCTATGAAGCCAAATGCGCAGTGTGTCATGGTGCAAATGCCGCTGGTCAGGACGGTGTTGCCCCACCATTGGTGCACAAGATCTATGAACCCAGCCATCACGGAGACGCGGCCTTCCTGCTGGCTGCAAAGAACGGCGTTCGAGCGCATCATTGGCGCTTTGGGAACATGCCGCCGGTGGAAGGCGTGACAGATGGGGATGTAAAGATGATCGTGGCCTATGTGCGAGAATTGCAGCGGGCGAACGGAATAAATTGAAAAGCCAATCAGACGAAGGATATCGCATGAAACGGAAATTTGGCGTTGCTCTACTTCTAGCCGTGATCGGCACCAGCGTTTTCGCACATTCGGACAAGGAAAGCGTTACGCCTGCCGATGGCGCGGTCCTGGACAACGTGCCCGAGACACTCGAGATGCGGTTCAACGAAGGGATGCGTTTGACGAAAGTCGAAATGACCCATGCGGACACCCATGTCGAAACCCTCGACCTCGGTGCACAATCTGGCTTCGTGAAAGAATTCTCCTTGCCGCTCGTGCAGATGGGGTCCGGTCTCTACCAGATCGAGTGGCGCGGCCTGGGTGTTGATGGACATCCCATGACTGGCAGTTTCTCCTTCGAGGTGAAGTGAGGCGTGGCGGATCTCTGGGGACTGGCCGCGATTGCCACCAAATTTTTCCTCTATCTCGGGGTCCTCTCGAGCGGAGGCCTTATCCTCTGTCGACTTGTTCTCGCCGACCAGATGTCGGCACTCGATCGCGCAGCGCGCATTTGGGCCATTGGCTTTGCCATTCTGGCGGTGGCGATGGCTGCCTTAGGATTTGCCGTCCGGGGTGCGGTGCTCATGGATGACATCTCCGGCATGGTCGACCCGTCCATTCTCGCCCTTCTATGGCAGACCCCACCTGGAGAGGCTTTGCTGTTCCGGCTCCTCGGTCTGGGGACACTTGTTCTCGGCGCTGCGATCGGCGGGCGTTGGCTATGGGTGGCGGCGATCGGTGGCGCTGTCGCGATCTGGAGCTTTTGCGAGATCGGTCATGTGGCGAGCCAGGATCGACTGTGGTTTCAGAGTGTCTTGTTTGCGCATCTCATTGCCGCGGCGTTCTGGATTGGCATCTTCCTTCCACTCAGCCGCCTCTCGCGGTCCGCGGACACTTTGGGTGACGCCGCGGCCCTCGGGCATCGTTTTGGCCAGATCGCCGCAGTCGCCGTTCCGCTCCTCGTGGTTGCCGGCGCGATTATGAGTTGGCGCCTGGTGGGATCGGTCTCAGCCTTGCTCGGAACCGGCTACGGTCTGTGGCTCCTGGCAAAGCTCGCGGCTGTGGCATTGCTGTTGGCTTTAGCAGCACTCAATAAGGTGCGTCTCGTACCGGCTCTTCAAAGGGGTGATCCCGGGGTCGGTACGCAACTGTCGAAGTCGATTTCCTTGGAATGGCTATGCGTTGGCGTCATTCTATTCGCAACAGCCATCTTCACTTCAGTTCTTACGGTGCCCACATGAGCCTGACAAAACGTGACTTTCTCAAAATCAGCGCCGCCGGTTTGGCGGTGTTGCCGCAGGCCCTGTTCGCACAGACGGCATTGCCAAGTTTGAGAGCCAGCGTCACTGATCTCCAATTGCTGCCGGAGCAATATGGAAAGACAACGGTATGGGGCTTCGAAGGGCACGCCCCCGGCCCGGAAATCAGAATTGCACAAGGGGCGCGGGTAACCCGGCGGATCGTCAATGACCTGCCAGCGCCGACGTCGGTTCACTGGCATGGCATTCGCATTGAGAACGCGATGGATGGCGTGGCGGGCCTGACGCAGGATGCGATCCTTCCGGGAGAGAGCTTTGAGTATGACTTCGTGGCCCCCGACGCCGGTACCTATTGGTACCATTCCCATAACCGGTCGTTTGAGCAGGTCGCCCGTGGACTGCACGGAGCGCTGATCGTGGAGGAGCCCCATATGCTCGACATCGATCATGAGGAGGTTCTCGTTCTCGATGATTGGTTGATCGATCCCGAGACCGCACAGATTCCGGACACCTTCGGGGCCATGCATGATCTCAGTCATGCAGGCCGGCTTGGGAACTACATCACCACGAACGGGCGCTATAACTTGTCGCGCGACGTGGCGCGGCACAACCGGCTGAGGCTGAGAATGATCAACGCGGCCAATGCACGGGTGTTTCAACTGGGGCTGGACGGGCTCGACGGCTGGATCGTTGCCCTGGACGGCATGCCGTTGGATCAGCCACAGAAGATTGACGGGACTTTTCTTCTCGCCCCCGCCCAACGCATCGATCTGATTGTCGATGTCGTCGCAGAGGTGGGTGGCACCGGGCATATCGTACAGTTTGATCGTGACGAGAGTTTCTCTCAAGTGGCCTTCGAGGTGCGATCAGATGGCACGCGCGCGCGCCGCGAAGCTCCGCTGGCATTGCCACCGAATCCTGTTCCCGTGCCGAATCTGACCGAAGCGAAAGACATCGCTTTGCGTATGGAAGGTGGGGCCATGGGTGGCATGCGCGGCGCGATGATGGGCGGTCGGATGTCTTCGATGCGCGACATGATGCAAGACGGGCAATTCTGGGCCTTCAACGGATCGGTCGGAGGCATGGATGGCTCTCCATTGGCATCTCTGTCGCTGGGCGAAACGGTCCGGATGAAGATCACCAACGATACCTCCTTCCCACACGCGATGCACCTGCATGGCATGCATTTCCACGAGATTGCAGCTGACGGAAGCCTTGGGGCTCTGAGAGACACCACGCTGCTTCAGCGCGGCGAGGTTCGGGACATTGCCTTTGTCGCAGACAATCCCGGCAAATGGCTGCTGCATTGCCACATGCTCTCGCATGCGGCCTCGGGCATGATGACCTGGATCGATGTGGCATGACCCGGGCGACGCTCTCGCTAGGCGTTGGCCTGCTCCTCCTGCTTGGGGCCGGGATCTATGTCTGGACCGGCGCAGCTGCCGAGGCCGAGCGCGGCGTGATGCCCGAGGACATCGACATTGTCGCCGGCAAAGCGCTCTATGCCGAGACCTGTGCGGCCTGCCACGGTGCCAATCTCGAGGGTCAGCCGGACTGGCGCAGCGCGGGCGAAGACGGGCGACTTCCCGCGCCGCCGCATGATGAGATGGGGCATACCTGGCACCATGGGGACCAACTTCTGTTTAATTATACCAAGCTCGGGGGCCGCGCCGTCATGGAGGCGCAGGGCATAGAGTTCGACAGCGGAATGCCAGGCTTCGGGGATCAACTGAGCGATCAGGAAATCTGGAACATCCTTGGGTACATCAAATCAACCTGGCCCGAACGAATTCAGGACATGCAAGCTGTGCGGACGGAAGGCGAGTCGCGGAGTAGGGAGAATTAGAATGCAAATCACCAAACTGATCGCGATACTCGCCATCATGACAATGCCACTGGCCGCGCAGGCTGATACGATGAGTGAAGACAGGGTGAAAGAGCTGGTGCTCGAGGCCATTCGCGAGAACCCCGAGATTGTGCTCGAGGCGGTTCAGATCATCGAACAACGCGAACAGCAGCGCCAGGCGGCAGCCGCGGCAAGTGTGTTGTCTGACAACCGGGATGTTCTGGAGAACGATCCGAACGCGCCGGTCCTCGGCAACCCGGATGGCGATGTGACCGTGGTCGAGTTCTTCGACTACAACTGTCCCTATTGCCGTCGCGTGAAACCAGAGATCGAAGCGCTGCTCGCCGAAGATCCGAACGTCAAACTGGTCTACCGGGAATGGCCGATCCTCGGTGAGGGTTCGGTCTTTGCCGCCCGCGCTGCCCTGGCCGCGCGCGAACAGGGCAAATACGAAGATTTCCATTGGGCGTTGATGGGGATGCAGGGCCGTGCGGAAGAGGCGAGCGTCATCGGCGTGGCCGAAGAGGTCGGGCTTGATATCGCCCAACTCCGCCGGGACATGGATGCTCCTGAGATTGACGCTCATATCTCAGCATCGATGGAGATGAGCCGCGCCCTTGGTTTTAATGGGACGCCGTCTTTTGTGATCGGCGAAGCGCTTGTTCCAGGTGTCATCGACGCGGATCAGATGATCCGGCTGACGCAAGAGGCCCGAGCGGCGAAGCAGTAAGATCAGTCCGGGTCTGTGGTGTAGCCCGCCGCCTCGATCGCCTTTGCGACAGCACTGCCTGTCTGGCGTGTCTCCACAGCGACAGTTCGGGCGGTGAGGTCAGAAATAACCTGTGCCGCCGGGTCGAGCGCGAGAATTTCACGTGTGATAGCGGCCGTGCAATGACCGCAACTTATGTCCGGGACATGAAATTTGATGGATGACCCTCCTCGGTTAGGAGAGGCTTAGGGTTTCCAGCAGATGGAAGGTCAAGCGTCCGTCGCCTGACGCTCCACGCTTTTTTTGGGGGATATCGCATCTGACGAATGGTGGTCCCCGTGGCAAGACTTTCCCATGAGGAAGAACATCACCCCATGAGCCCCGAGACACAGCAGGATCGGGGCGAGCACTCCGAGGCTGGTAGAGAGTCCCGAGATGGTTCCACCGCCAGCAAAAAAGATGAGCAGGGGCAGAACCATGACCGCGCAGCAGAGCCACATCCCGGCATGCATGATTTTTGTTCAGGTTCCGTGATTTTGTGTCTTTTGGGTGCGCATGGTTGGACCTCCAGCTCTTCTGATATCTGACAAGCGGGCGGGCCAGCAAGTTTACAATCCGATACATTTCATTTGGAAACAGCTGGTTACAGACAGGTTATGCTCCCTTCGCACGTGTGGCGGAATGTTTTTCGTGAGATACCCTTGAGCTTCCAGTGACTGGAAGCCCTATATTCGCCTTGAAGCTCGAATTGAGGTGAACAGCCATGACCGAAATACACCAGAAAACGCTGAGCATAGAGGGCATGACCTGTGCCTCCTGCGTGGGCCGTGTTGAAAAGGCTTTGTCCGGGTTGGAGGGCGTGACCGGCGTCACCGTCAATCTAGCTGCTGAAACCGCGCGCCTGTCCGTCGAGACGCCAGCACATCTGACCAAGGCTGCGGACGCGTTGAAAACACTGGGCTATCCGGCCCGGACGGCGAAGATCACCCTGAACATCGCGTCCATGTCTTGTGCGTCCTGCGTGGGACGGGTGGACAAGGCGCTTGCCGACCTTCCCGGTGTGGTGTCGGTCACTGTGAATCTGGCCGCCGAGACGGCGATGGTCGAGTATCTCGAAGGGACAGTATCGCCCGGGGACCTCATGGCGGCCTCTGCGGCCATCGGCTACCCGGCGGAGATTGCAGAAGCAAACGCCAGCCAATCCCGGGTGGAACGCAAGGCGGAAGAGGCGGACGGACTGCGCCGCAATGTCCTGCTTGCAGCGGTGCTCACCCTCCCGGTCTTCATCCTCGAGATGGGCGCGCATCTTGTTCCTGCCTTTCACATGGTAATCGAACGCAGCATCGGGACGCAGACCTCCTGGATCATCCAGTTCCTCCTCACGACGATCGTCCTGTTCGGGCCGGGGCGTCATTTCTACACGAAAGGCGTCCCAGCACTCTTTCGGGGTGCGCCTGACATGAACAGTCTCGTGGCTGTCGGTACAGGGGCCGCATGGGTCTATTCCGTGGTCGCCACCTTCTTGCCTGCGCTTCTGCCCGAGGGCGTGCGTGCGGTCTATTTCGAGGCTGCGGCCGTGATCGTCGTTCTCATCCTGGTCGGACGCTGGCTGGAGGCGCGTGCGAAAGGTCGTACCGGAGCTGCCATCCAGGCGCTTCTGGGTCTGCAAGTGCGCACCGCCCGCGTCATTCGGAACAGAGCGGCAGAAGAGGTCGACGTCGACGCCTTGGCTGTTGGCGACGTGATCCTTGTGCGCCCGGGAGAGCGGATCCCGGTGGATGGCGCGGTGACCGAGGGGTCCAGCAATGTCGATGAAAGCATGATCACGGGCGAACCGGTCCCTGTTGCGAAATCCGCGGGGGCAAACGTTACGGGCGGCACCGTTAATGGGACCGGCAGCTTGACCTTCCAAGCGGCCCGGGTCGGGGCGGATACAACGCTCGCGCAGATCATCCGCATGGTCGAAGAAGCGCAGGGAGCGAAACTGCCCATACAGGGCATCGTGGATCGCGTGACGCTGTGGTTCGTCCCGGCAGTCATGGTCTTATCGGCATTGACGGTTCTTGTGTGGCTCACCATCGGACCTGACCCCGCGCTCACCTTTGCACTGGTGGCCGGTGTGTCCGTTCTGATCATTGCCTGTCCTTGCGCCATGGGTTTGGCCACGCCGACATCGATCATGGTGGGCACAGGCCGCGCGGCGGAAATGGGGGTGCTCTTTCGCAAAGGCGATGCGCTTCAAGAGCTGTCCGAGGTCGATGTCGTCGCCCTCGACAAGACCGGGACCGTCACCGAAGGCCAGCCGACCCTTACCGATGTGATCGTGACAGACGGCTTCGATCGGAAGCACGTTCTCGGCCTGATTGCCTCCGTCGAAGCACAGTCCGAACACCCGATTGCCGAGGCCATTCTCCGCGGCGCGCAAAGCGAAGGTCTTGCTGTGCCTTCTGCGACGGGCTTTCGGTCTGTCACGGGTTACGGTGTTGCCGCGACGGTCGAGGGCCAAGAGGTCCTGGTCGGTGCGGATCGTTACATGCGCCGCGAAGGGATCGAGATCGCTGCGCTGATGGATAGGGAAAAGGATCTCGCAAGCCGCGGTCGGACCGCGCTCTATGCGGCCATAGACGGCAAACTGGCGGCGGTGATCGCTGTCGCGGACCCCGTGAAGCGCGCGAGCCGGGAGGCCATTGCCGCCCTGCATGATCGCGGTTTCAAAGTTGCGATGATTACCGGCGACAAACAGGAAACTGCCGAGGCCATCGCGCGTGAGACCGGGATCGATCACGTGATTGCCGGGGTCCTGCCCGATGGCAAGGTGGCCGCGCTCGATGATTTACGGGCCGGGGACCGAAAGATCGCGTTCGTGGGCGATGGGATCAACGACGCGCCGGCGCTGGCTCACGCCGATGTCGGCATTGCCATCGGCACAGGCACTGACGTTGCCATCGAATCCGCTGATGTGGTGCTGATGTCCGGGGACCTGCGCGGTGTGGTGAATGCTGTCGAGGTCTCGAAGCGAACCATGACGAACATCCGCCAGAACCTGGTCTGGGCCTTTGGCTACAATGTCGCGCTAATCCCGGTCGCCGCAGGCGTTCTTTACCCGGCCTTTGGGCTGCTTCTGTCGCCGGTCTTTGCAGCGGGTGCCATGGCCCTGTCCTCTGTTTCGGTTCTGACAAACGCTCTGCGTCTGCGCGGCATCACCCCCGCGATGCGCGAAGAGACGAAATCCCCTGCGCCGCGGATCGAAACGCAATCGCAACCTGCTGAATAGGAGGGTAAGGACATGAATATTGGGGAAGTTGCGGACCGGTCCGGCATTCCACCAAAAACCATCCGCTACTATGAGGATATCGGCCTGATCAGACCACAAAGAAGCGACAACGGATACCGCGCGTTTCGAGAAACCGACCTCCATAAACTGGCTTTTCTCGGTCGCGCCCGGGCGCTCGGGTTCTCGATCGAGGATTGCCGTGTCCTTCTGAGCCTTTACGAGGACGAAACGCGGGAGAGTGCTCAGGTGAAGGCCATCGCCGAAGAGCATCTGTCGGCCATCGATCACAAGATCGCGCAGCTTCGGGAGATGCGGGAGACACTTTCACACCTCGTCGACGCCTGCCACGGTGATCATCGGCCGGACTGCCCGATCTTGGGAGAGCTGTCGGGGGCATTGGCAAGCCAAGGGTAAAACGACATCGCGCGTCCTGACATGCCAGGATTTCTGAACACTTGCGCGTCCCGCGAACGCCGAGGTCCTGTGGGCGCGTCACTCCGCAGCGATGCTGCGGGTTGAGGCTGTGTCTAGCGCGTTGAGAACCGAGGCAGGGGTCAGCACTTCTGACAACGCCATGCCCGAAGGGGCACCGGGACCGAATACGATGTTGAACGGGATTCCATAGCGGTTGTGCCGCTCGAGAAACCGCGAGATGGTATCGTCTGGGCGGGTCCAGTCCGCTTGCATGGCAATCACGGTCCCATCCCGCAAGCGGTCCAGCACAGGACTTCTGTCAAGCACTAGGGATTTGTTGGCTTTGCATGTCAGGCACCAATCTGCCGTGACATCCACGAACACAACACGTCCTTCGGAAACATGCCGGGCGATGTTCTGAACTTCGAAGGCTTGCCAATGTGATGGCGCATTCGCCGTCGCGTCCGGGGGCTCCGGCGATGCAAACAAGCCAGCGCTCAGGACCGCACCAAGAAAGGAGATCGTCAGGAACACGCGGCGCAACATCGGCTTCGGCCACTGCACGGAGGCGCCCAAGACCAGGGCTGCCGTTGCTGCAAACACCGCCGCGGCCGCAAGCGCACCTGCCACACCGACGAGAACGAACAAGAGCCAGACCGCCGTCGCCAACAAAAGACAGCCGAGACCCGCTCTGACAAAGAGCATCCAGCGACCCGGCCGGGGCAGAAGATGGACCCATTCGGGGCGTGCGGCGATCACCAGATAGGGGAGGGCCAATCCCAGGCCGAGGGCCGTGAAAATCACGGCAACGTCCAGGGGTGCCCCTGCGAGGGCGAAGGTGATCGCCGTCCCGAGGAAGGGTGCGGAGCAAGGCGTTGCAAGGACAGCGGCGAGGAAGCCGGTGCCGAAATCCGCAGCGTATCCAGGTCCTGTGCTGCCGGCTCCCAGGCGGTCCTGCACGGCCTGCGGCAAGGCTATTTCGAACGCACCGAAGAGGTTTGCGGCGAAGATTGCGATCACGACAAACATGAGACTCACGAAAATGGGGTTCTGAAATTGCATGCCCCAGCCGACAGAAACGCCAACCCATTGGAGCGCCAGCAAGACCGCCGCGAGACCCCAAATGAATGTCAAAACACCGAAGGCGGACACCAAAAACCCTTTGCGGATGATGTCGCGGGATTGGCCCGATGTTTTGAGCACGGAGGCGAGCTTGATCGACAGAACCGGCAAAACGCAGGGCATCACATTCAGGATCAACCCACCCAGAAAGGCAATGCCAGCCACGGCAATCAGCTTGAGAAGACCTGCCTGTGCACCTGCAATGGCGTAGGGAGGGGCAGGGGCCTCGGCGGTGAGCAACACTGGGGACGTCACCGCGCGCGCCGTATCCGTGATCGTGATCAAAGGGGCTGGTTGCTCTTCGGACCAGGCGTTGACCGGGATTTGTGCCCAGAGTTCCGTTCGGCCTTGGTTGAGGCGGATATCCGGCTTGCCGAAGGTGACGAGCGGGCCGAACTCCGGAAACACATCAACGTCCCGGAATGCGCGTGTGCTCTGTGCGGTCACAGTCAGTGCGGATGCTTGATCGTCAATGGCCGCACTGGAGATCTGGATGTCGCTCTCTTCAGGACCCAGCGGAACGCGGTCGACAAACCTGGCGATAAGACCGGCCGAGCCCGTGTCGATTCCAACGCCTTCGGGCAGCGACAATGACAAAGCAAAATCGTGGGGCACGCAGACATCCGAACAGGTGAGCAAGGAAACCCGAGCGCGCAAGTCGAGAGCTTCACCCGCTGTCTCCAAAGCCGCGCGGATCGGCAGGACAACCTCATTGGCATAGCCGAAATTCTCGATCCCGAAGGCCTCATAGCGCTCCGGTGCGGGCCAGAGGATGTCCACAGAGCTAAGATTCGAGGACCCGGCCCAGTCGAGGGCAGGGGCCAGTCCAACCTCTCCAGGTGTGCGCCAATATCCCTTCCATCCCTCCCCAAATTCAAGGGCCAATCCAAGCGAAACGGAGGCGGCGTCCGGGGCAATTCCATCCTCTGCCGAAATCAGCCGCGCTGTAACTGCAGGGTTTGAAAACGCTTCTGATTCTGCGGCTGAGGCGGGCTGTCCCGGTAAGCCGCCGAGCCAAATGACAGTTAGGAGCAGGATCCACCTGCCGATATGAAAGCGCTCTCGCATGCTCAGCGCAAAGGAGCAGGCAAACGAGTGAGCGCCATGCTGAGATCGGTTGTTGGCAAACCGCGTGCAATCCAACCCGGGCCTCTACGTGAGCCAAGCATGCCTTCCGAGACGTCGATGAAGCCTGCATAACCGGCCCGTGTGAGGGCGGCCAACAGCCGAGCGCTGCGGCCTCCGGTTGCGCAGATCAGAGCGACGGGCCTGGTGTCGGAGAGGTCCCGCGCCGCAAAGAGCCGCTCCTCGAACCGCTCTTCATGCATACTGATTGGCCAGGCCCCTTCCGCGAGGCCTGTGTCCAGCCACTCCGGACGGGACCTGACATCGATCAGGGAGATGTCGCCATCTACAAGCGCGGCAGCCGCTTCAGGCGCTGACCAGACCGTCCGGGTCGCTGCTGCAGACAGTCCCGGGGCGAGGGTCAAAGCCGATGACAGAAGCAGAAAACGCCGTCTATGCATTTTTCACCCAGAGTGCGCTACCCACCGCAGATCGCGGGAAAGAAACAGCAGACACTTCACTATGCTGAACGACAGATACCATCCCAGCCCTCCTCGCGTTCGAGATCGATGATTTGGCGGATCATCTTATCGCTGATCTGGCCTTGGACGACCGTGCGGCCGATCACCAGCGCCGGTGTCCCGACAAAGGCAAACACACGAGCAAGGGCCGCGCTGTTTTCGAGTTCTCGCGCAATTTCGGCGCTGTTCATGTCGGCGATCAACTGTGCGCCGTCGACACCGAGATCATCCGACAAGCGGACGAGATATTCCTCTGATGCCTGAAACGGGGTCGTCATCAATCGCTCATGGAACGTGACATAGGCCCCTTGTCGTTTTGCCGCCAACGCGGCCTTGGCCGCCAGGTTCGAACTGTCCCCAAGCAGCGGAAGCTCGTGCCATGCAACGGCAACCTGATTGGGCATGTCCTCTGTGATGCCCGCCAGGCGCTTGGTCTGCACCCGGCAGAAGGGACAATAGTAGTCTGAGAAAGAGGCCATCGGAATGATCGATGCCGTCGCGTCAAGATTGCCATAAAGTGCATCACACAGGTCTGCAGACACTCTCTTCAACGCCGCAGCTTTCTGCGCTGTTACATCGGCGCTCTCCGTGGTGCCCAAACCCACAAAGGGGTCAAACCCGCCAGATGTTTCGCCGGCAACGTATTTGCGAAATCCCACAGGAGAAGTAAGGGGCTCTAGTTCCAGTTTCTCTGGCAAAAGAGAAGGTATCGTACGTAGAGCGGCGTAGCCCGCGACGATTACGCCGATCGTCAAAAGTGTTGATCGCTTCTTGGAATCCATGATCGGCCTAAAATTGG
>CALKJA010000175.1 GCA_937995865.1 uncultured Paracoccaceae bacterium
GATGCTCAAACACCATGTCTACATTCACGCCCTTGCCGGTGATATCCCAGATCGCCTTACCGAACTTGCGGGCCTCCTTGAACCAAGCGGCATACTCGGGCGTGTTGATTGTGGGCAGCTGGCCCCAGCAATTGAAATCCTTGCGGTTGATGACGCCCTTGGCGCCAAGACCCATCACGAAATCCCGTTTGCTTTCATCGCTGATCACGGCAATCGCGTTTGCGCCTGCGGTATTAATGAGCTGAATTGCATAGGATCCAAGCCCACCGGATGCGCCCCATACTAGAACGTTTTGACCCGGCTTAAGATCATGCGGCTCGTGCCCGAACAACATCCGATACGCCGTTGCAAGCGTCAGCGTGTAGCACGCGCTTTCTTCCCAAGTGAGATGCCGGGGGCGCGGCATCAGCTGCTGCGCCTGCACATTGGTGAATTGTGCGAAAGATCCGTCAGGCGTCTCGTAGCCCCAAATGCGCTGCGACGTTGAGAACATGGGATCGCCGCCATTGCAGTGCTCGTCATCGCCGTCATCTTGATTGCAGTGGATGACCACCTCATCGCCGACCTTCCAACGCTTCACCTTGTCGCCAACGGCCCAAACGATCCCCGACGCGTCAGATCCTGCGATGTGATAAGGTGCGCCGTGGCTATCAAAGGGGCTAATCGGTTGACCCAGACCCGCCCAAACGCCGTTATAGTTCACACCCGCCGCCATAACGAGGACAAGCACCTCATTGCTGTCCAGCTGCGGCACATCAACAACTTCCACCTCAAATGCCTGATCTGGCTCCCCGTGACGTTCGCGACGGATTGTCCACGCATACATCTGCGAGGGGACAAAGCCCAAGGGGGGGATTTCGCCCATCTCGTACAGGTCCTTTTCAGGAGCGTCATAGGTGAACATGTTCTCGTGAGCATCCAACGCCATCACACGGGTCTCCTTAGCCAAAAAAGTTTCGCCGCAACGCAGAATCACTGCGACGTTCTCCTTGGAGCTAATAATGTCCACGCAATAATGCAATCATTGTTTGATCATTTTTGTAATTTTATTTCTTCTGCGTTGCGGCGTGCATGCGGAAGGCGGCGCTCGCCAAAGTGATGCGCAATGGACGCGGCGTAGTAGCTCAAGACAGGTGCTTGGCCTTCCTTAATGGCAAATCTCGCACCATCTTCAACGACCCGCCGGCGCTGCAAGATCGTCAGACCGTCTTCAGCCACCTGTTCGGCACTGCGGCGGGGACGCGGCGCATCGGCGGCAGCCTCAATCAACGCGCGCTCAATATGGGCCGTCACTTCGGGCAGAGTCGCGGCGCCATCCAACACTGCGCGCGCAACCAATGGCACCGGCAAAAGCGCTACAGCATGGCCGATCCGCTCGATCAGTTCGTCGGCAACATCTTCGGTTTGGCCGCCTTGGCTGGCCGCAAAGGCCCGCATGGACAAGGGCTTGCCAAAGGATACGTTCGCGGTGCCGAAAACAGTCAACCGCCCCCGCGCGCGCTTCCACAAATAGCCAATCACAGCGCCGAAAATCTTGATAAGTGGCGCTCGAAATTTGCGTTTGCCTGCTTCGTCTGCACGGATCAGAAACCGGTCTTCAAGAACGCGGTCATAGTTCAGCGCCACAGGCACAAAAATCACGTCCCGCGCCCCATCAGTATCAAAATCTGAAATGATGTAATTAAGAATACCCAACCGAGGCTCTGCCAACGCACCGGTCAACGATAGCCCACCCTCGGGAAAGACAGCCTGTGTTACTCCCCCATTCGTCGCCATTTGCACATAGCGCGCCAATACCTTGCGATAGAGCGCACCGCGCGATTTGCGCCGGATAAAATAGGCCCCAAGCATGCGGATCAGCACCGAAAGCGGCCAAACCCGCGCCCATTCCCCCACGGCATAGGACAACGCCGAAGTGCGACTGACCAAATAAGTGACAAGCACGTAGTCCATGTTGGAGCGGTGGTTCATCACAAAGATCACCGTGGCGTCCCGGTCAATCGCCTCGTATTCCGCGCGGTCGAATTGACCGACTCGCACGTTGTACAAAAACCGCGACAACCAGCGCGCCACCCGCGCCCCAAAGGAAAAATAGAGCCACGCGGAAAAAGACGGAACGATTTCGCGCGCATAGTCACGGGCTTTTTCCACGGCCACGTCTTCACGCACTCCCATGTCACGGGCGTATTCGCTGGCCGCCTCGATCACTTCGGGATCGTAGACCAGCCTCTGAATCATGTCGTAGCGGCGCGCCATTTTGAACGGCTCAATGGGCTTTTGCAGCCGCTCATTAAGCCGCGCAATCAGCTTTTCCGCCCGCCGCCGCAGGAACCAACGCACCGAAGGGAAAAGGAAATGCGAGGCAAAGGTTACAGCTGCAAAGAGCAAGATCAGGACCAGAAGCCAAACGGGGACAGAGACGGTTTGTAACATGCTGCACCCTTACAGGGTTTCGCCGCCGCGTAAATCCAGCCATGCCGCAGCGCAGCGCGTTGACAAGGTCACAATAATTCTTCTAAACATCCAAATTAGCAAGATTATTGCTTTAGGTGAATTGCGAGGTGCCAAAATGCCAGAGATCAAGCCGGAGACCCCATCCAAAGACCGTCCTTGGCTGTTTCGCACCTATGCAGGCCACTCAACCGCCACAGCCTCAAACGCGCTCTACCGCTCGAATCTGGCCAAAGGGCAAACCGGCCTGTCCGTTGCTTTCGATTTACCCACCCAAACCGGGTATGACAGCGACCATGAATTGGCACGTGGCGAAGTCGGCAAGGTTGGCGTTCCTGTCAGCCATCTTGGAGATATGCGCGCGCTATTTGCGGATATCCCGCTTGATCAGATGAACACGTCCATGACGATTAATGCGACCGCACCTTGGCTGCTTTCGCTCTATATTGCGGTTGCAGAAGAACAAGGCGTCGACGTGTCCGCCCTTCAGGGAACCGTCCAAAACGATATCATCAAAGAATACCTGTCTCGCGGGACCTATATCTGCCCGCCGCAACCATCGTTGCGGATGATCACAGATGTTGCCGCCTATACCCGCGAACACCTGCCCAAATGGAACCCGATGAACGTGTGTTCCTATCACCTGCAAGAAGCTGGCGCGACGCCGGAACAAGAGCTGGCCTTTGCCTTGGCCACTGCCACGGCCGTTCTCGATGATCTCAAAACCAAAGTCCCGGCTGAGCATTTTCCCAATATGGTGGGCCGGATCAGCTTTTTCGTGAATGCCGGGATCCGGTTTGTCACCGAGATGTGCAAAATGCGCGCCTTTGTGGATTTATGGGATGAGATTTGCCGGGATCGCTATAGCGTCGAAGATCCAAAAATGCGGCGCTTCCGCTATGGTGTTCAGGTCAATTCCCTTGGCCTTACAGAACAACAGCCAGAGAACAACGTGTACCGCATTTTGATCGAAATGCTTGCGGTGACACTGTCTAAGAAAGCAAGAGCGCGGGCCGTGCAACTCCCGGCCTGGAACGAGGCTTTGGGCCTGCCCCGCCCTTGGGATCAGCAATGGTCGCTCCGCATGCAACAAATCCTCGCGCTTGAAACGGACCTTCTTGAATATCCCGACCTGTTCGAGGGCAACCCCGCCGTGGACCGAAAGACCGAAGAGCTAAAAGACGGCGCGCGGGCAGAGCTGGCGCAGATTGATGCAATGGGCGGGGCTGTGAATGCGATTGAGTATATGAAATCCCGTCTGGTTGAGGCCAACGGCGACCGCATTCAAGGGATCGAGGGCGGCAATGTGACTGTCGTCGGGGTCAACAAATACCAACAAGGCGAAGCCTCCCCGCTGACCGCGGGAGACGATGCAATCATGGTTGTAGATCCAGCCGTTGAAACCGAGCAAATCGGCCGTCTCACTGAATGGAAAGCTGCGCGCAACCCCCAATCAGTCAAGGCTGCGCTCGCGGACCTTGCGGCCGCCGCAAAGGACGGCACCAACGTCATGCCCGCGTCAATCGCGGCCGCCAAAGCGGGTGTCACAACGGGCGAATGGGGCGATATGATCCGCAACGCTTTTGGCCAGTATCGCGGCCCCACGGGTGTAGCGTCAAACCCATCTAACCGGACCGAGGGGTTGGACGCCATCCGAGATGCCGTTGCAGCGGCCTCCGATGATCTAGGTCGGAAGTTGAAGTTCCTAATGGGCAAACCGGGGCTTGATGGCCATTCCAACGGTGCCGAACAGATTGCCGCGCGTGCCCGCGATTGTGGCATGGACATTGCGTATGAGGGCATCCGCTTAACGCCCGCCGAAATCATTGCGGCCGCCAAAGATGAGACCCCACATGTGATTGGATTGTCCATTTTGTCAGGATCCCACATTCCACTGGTCGAGGATGTGATGGAGCGGTTACGCAAAGAGGCGCTTGAGATTCCTGTGGTTGTCGGCGGCATCATCCCCGAAGAAGACGCCGCCCGTTTGCGGGCAATGGGGGTGGCGCGTGTCTACACACCCAAGGATTTTGAACTCAATCGGATCATGTTCGATATCGTCGATCTCGCGGCTCCCGAACGGGTCGCGGCGGAATGATCCCACAGTGGGATCTGTAAAATTTGCCCAATAAGGGCCTGTTAAGATCCGGGTGCTACGCCCCTTTCCAACGGTTCGGAGAGGTAGCCCCATGAAACGACTGCGCGCGCTGTCTGTCGCCCATGCAATGATCCTGTTATCGGTTTGGGGGGTTCTGGCCGTTTTGGCCTATTCCGGCACGCAGGTCCGGACGGATCTAATCCGCCGGGCACAGCTTACGCTAGATGAAGAATTGATTGCCATCGCCGGACAGGTCGGGGCACTTACCCACGAATTTCAAAAAGAGCGCGGCGCAAGCACCGGCTTTTTGGCCAGCGACGGGGAGAGTTTCAAGGAAACGCTCCGCGTGCAATATGCTTTGGGCGATACAAGCGCCACCGCCTTGCGCACTGCGCTTGCCGCTCTTCAAGAGCGCGACTTACCAGCGATGCTGCGCACCCGTATGGCCGCCGTAGAGGATCAGTTGGCAACGCTGCCGGATTTACGCGCCAGCGTTCAAGCACGAACAATCACGCCGGATGAGGTGATCGCCGCATATACCCAACTGAACCGTTACGCGATCGCGATGCTGCCAAGGATCGGCCAAACAATTTCATATTCCGAAGCCGCACAAGCCGTGCAGCGCCACGCAATCCTCATGACCGCAAAAGATGTTGCCGGGTTAGAGCGCGCAATGGGCGCAAAGGGCTTTGCTCAAGCTGCGCAGACTGGCGGCGCATTCCCAACAGTGACGTTTTCGCGCTTCGACGCTTTGATTGCAGAACAAGACGCTCTTCTTACAGCGCATGCCAGCCTTGCCACCGCAGGAATGTTGGAACAATTGGATCTGTTTCTAGCATCGCCGGCGACCAGCAATGTTGGCCGCTACCGTGATATCGTGCGCAGCCATGACCCGCGCGAGGTCGGCGCTGTTGATCCGGAAGACTGGTTCGCGGCGATTACTGCCAAAATCGACCTTATAAAAGGCATCGAAGATAGCAGTGTCACTGAGATCGAGCTGCAAATGGACCACGCATTGGCGGCGGTGGCTCTCGATATGCGCAAAGCGTTGTGGCAAATGGGCCTTATCAGCACACTGCTCTTTGGCCTTTCATCCTTTCTGGTCTCAATGACCACTGGCAGCCTCCGGCGCACCGCGCAGGATGTAGACCGGCTAGCAAATGGGGATCTAGATACGCCCATCGCTCAAGCCGACCAACGCGATCTTGCTGCGGTCACGCGCGCGCTTGAAAGCTACCGCAAAGAAACGCTTTCACGACGCGCCCAAGAAAAGCTGCAGCGCAAGCTTGAAGAGAGCGCTGCAGAGGGGATCGAACGCGTCTCCAGCTCAGTGTCAGAGGGCAACTTCAAGGATCGCTTGCGCGTCCAAGGACTGGCTGGGCCATCGATGGTGCTGGGCACAGGGATCAATGAAATTCTAGAAGTAGCCGAACGCGTTGTGGCCGAACAACGCGCCCGCGATAAATGTGTACTCGACAAGAAAACAAAAGCTGCCGCTAGCCAAGCCGCCGCACTCGACGATCTGCACCGCGTTGTCGCCGCAAGCGCTAACGGAGATTTTTCACAAAGGATGACTTGTGAAGAACGCAGCGGCGTCTGGGATGACGTCGCCAAAGGCATAGACAATATTGCCGAAATGACCGAAGCGGCACTGAGCGACATCAGCACCGTGATGGCCGCCGTCGCAAAGGGCAACCTCGACGCAAGATTAGACGGTGACTATCGCGGCACTTTTGCTCAAATCGCAGCCGCAACAAATACATCACTTGATCAACTGGCCACGGCGTTTGGACATATTCACTCAGGGGTGCACTCCGTAGGAACGGTTGCGGCCGAATTGCACGCAGGCACAGAAGATCTCGCCAAACGCTCAGAAGACCAAGCGCAAGCAGTATTCGATAGCGCCGCTGTCACCACAGATCTTGCACGCAGTGTCAGAGACAACGCCCGCTCTCTCACGGAATGCCGTGCGCTTGTCAGCTCTTTGAGTAGTAAGACACGCAACGGACAGGGTATCGCCGGTGAAGCGATCACCTCGATCACGTCGATCGAGGGCGCATCAGATCAAATGGGCAAAATTGTTGCAACGATCGAAGAGATCGCATTCCAGACCAATCTTCTTGCCCTAAATGCCTCGGTTGAGGCGGCGCGAGCGGGCGATGCTGGCAAGGGATTTGGCGTTGTCGCGTCCGAAGTCCGTGCGCTTGCCGGACGATGTGCAGACGCCTCGCAGCAAATTGGCGCGCTTATACAGGCGACCGTCTCGGGCGTTGCAAAGGGTGCTGATCATGTCCGCCAAACAGGCGATGTCATCCGCGACATCCAACTCCAGATGCAAGATATTGAGGCCACGATCGAAACCGTCTTTTCAGCCGGCGAAGCGCAAAAGGCAGGAGTGGAAGTGCTCAACCAGACGATCAAGCGGGTTGAAACCACAGCTCAGTCCAACGCAGCACTTGCTCAGGAAAACAATAGCTTGATGGCCTCGCTATCCGAACTTGACCGCACACTTTCCGCCGCGATCGAAGGGTTTCACCTCCGCGCTGGCGCCCAGCGGACCCCCGGACAAAGAGCTGGTGAGACATCCACGCTGGTCAGCGAAGAAACGCAAGATTGGGCCAACTCGGCAGAAGGCGAAGCAGCCGCTTCGCAAATTGATGCGGCAGAGCGTCAAAGCCCCTCTGCCGCCTAGGCCCTTCCTCCAAATGAGTTGCGGGGCGTTATTGGCGCTTACACATCGAGCGCACGGCGCCCAAAGATGAATTTCCACTGGCTGCCATCTTGCATAACAACCGTACCACCGCCTTCCACCGCAGAGGAATAGGTTGCCGTTCCAATACCTGTCATCCCGTTGGTACAACTTACCGGAAAAGTGACGCTGTTGGCCTCGGTGCCAAGAGAATATCGACCGCGGCAGGTCGTTGAGCCATTGGTCGCCTGAAACCAGCCGCCCTCGAGAAGTGACGCGGTCGCCGTACCCCGAAAAACCGTGCCTTGACCAACAACCGCCACAGGATGTGTCACATCACAGCCCGACACCCCAACGGCGGCCAGAAGCAATAAACCAAGAATGCGCATGTGTTCTCTCCTAATTTGAACAGTGTTCATAATCAGGAATGCGAGGCCAAACCCAAGTCTGGAAATCCTGACCTTTGGCGAAACTTCGCGGATCCGGACCAATCCCCGGTATTATCTTCACAAGGGTTTCGCGCCACAATCAGGTCAGGATTTGCTTTGCGGGGCGTGGCAGCGCCTCACGCTTCAGCCCCTAGTAAAAGCTCTGAGGATCAATATCGATTGCAAGTCTGAGCGTGGATGGAAGCTTAAACTGAGCGACCCATTCTGCAAGCGCACGCTGTACGGGTGCGCCCTTCTGCGCCTTGACCAAAAGCCGTACCCGATGCCGGCCGCGAATCCGAGCGATTGGTGCAGGCGCTGGGCCATAAAGCTCTGCGCCGATGGCTCGCAAAGGTGCGCAATTGCGCGCCATATCGGTTGCAACGTCAAACACTTCTTGGATGTTTGGCGAAGACAGCACGATCCCGGCCATACGCCCGTAGGGCGGAACTCCCGCCGCCATGCGCTCAGCGGCTTCCGCCTCCCAAAACGCCTCCTCATCGCCGCCAAGGATCGCGCGGATTACAGGGTGCTCGGGCTGGTAGGTCTGCAACATTGCACTGCCCGGTTTTTCCGCACGCCCTGCGCGGCCTGCAACCTGACGCATTAATTGAAATGTTCGCTCAGCCGCGCGCAAATCAGAGCCTTGAAGCCCAAGGTCCGCATCAATGACACCCACCAAAGTTAGCAGCGGGAAATTGTGCCCTTTGGCCACAAGCTGCGTGCCGATGATAAGATCAGCCCCCCCAGCCGCGATTGCCTCGATCTGTTCCTTCATCGCACGGGCGGAGCCAAAAAGATCCGAGGACAACACCGCCAAACGCGCGTTAGGAAAGAGCTCTGCGGCCTCCTCGGCCAACCTTTCTACTCCGGGTCCAACCGCACTCAACCGCCCAACCGCCCCGCAAGACGGACAGGCCTCGGGCATCGGTTTGGTTTCGCCGCATTGATGGCACATGAGCCGCTTGAGGAAACGATGCTCAACCATCCGCGCGTCGCAATGATCGCAGCCAACTTGTTGCCCGCAGGCCCGGCAAAGCGTGATTGGCGCATAGCCCCGCCGATTGATGAAAAGCAGCGCCTGCTCACCAGCTGCCAGGCGTGCGTCAACAGCCGATTTCAAGCTTGGCGAAATCCAATGGCCAGAGGCCAAAGTTTCGTTGCGCATATCGATCGCACGCATATCAGGGAGCACAGCCGCACCAAAACGGGACGTCAGTTCAAGCCGCTGATACTTGCCCGCCTGCGCATTGCTCCAGCTTTCAAGGGATGGCGTGGCAGAGGCCAAAACCACCTGCGCATCGTTCAAAGACGCACGAAGAACCGCCATGTCACGCGCATTGTAGAGCACCCCATCCTCTTGTTTATAAGAGGTATCGTGCTCTTCATCGACAACAATCAACCCAAGATCCCGGTAGGGTAGAAAGAGCGCCGAGCGCGCGCCTACCACCAACTGCGCGTCGCCTTCGGCAATCATCCGCCATGTGCGGCGGCGCTCAGTCATCGTGATCCCGCTATGCCATTCCGCTGGCCGGGCACCAAAACGGGCCTCAACGCGGGTGAGAAATTCACTGGTCAGTGCGATCTCGGGGAGCAGCACCAAAGCCTGACGCCCCGCACGTAAACACTCGGCGACGGCCTCAAGATACACTTCGGTTTTGCCGGACCCGGTCACACCTTTGAGCAAAGTCGTACCATAGTGCCCGCCTTTGATTCCTACGCAGAGGGCTGCAACACCTGCTGCCTGATCGGCCGATAGATCCTTGCTCGGAAGGTCCGGGTCCAAGGGGGCAAAGGGCAAATCACGCGGTGTTTCCACCTCATGCACAGAGCCAAGTTTCACCAAACCTTTGACCACCGAAGACGTCACGCCCGCGCTATCTGCAAGCTCTCCGAGCGTAAAGGCCAAACCGCCGTAGTCGCGCAAAACCTGCAACACCCGCGCGCGCGCATCCGTCATGCGGCCGGGCTCTGTCTCACCCAGCCGATACACATGCCGCATAGACGGCGGATCGCCAAGGCCCGGCGCGCGCATCCCTAGCCGTAGCATCGCGGGCATTGGGGTTAGCGTGTAATCGGCGGCCCGCGTAAGAAAAAGCCGCATCTCTTCGCGCATCGGGGCCGCATCCAGCACCCGCGAAACACTACGGATCTTCGCATAATCATAGTCACCTGCGCCCGGTCCCCAGACCACGCCAAAAACTTTGCGAGGGCCAAGCGGCACTTCAACAAACGCACCTTCCCAAACGCCACCCTCGGGCGCTTTGTAATCCAATGCGCGGCCCAATGGCTGAGTGGTCAGGACCGCAACAAGCGCGCCTTCTTCGAAATGACCGTCCTGCGAAGGGGTCGAAAACAGGGTGGGTTGAGGTGTCTGAGCCATGCCGACCTTTTGGGTAACCGATGCAGATCCAAACGCCAAGCGGCGCGCTCAGCACTCAAGTCAAGGTAGGCGCGATGGTGCCCAAAACGGAGCCGGAAAACCACCCTGATCTTAGTCGTTGTCCGATCCATCCGCGCCCGCGCCAGACACACGCGAGCTTTCGGTTTCAGGGGCGAAGGTTCGATACCCGAACGCGTCCAGCGCCGCCCAGGCATCGGGCGCGACTGGGGTGCGCACGCCAACTTGCGTATCGCGTTCTAGGTCGGCTTGCGATGCACAACGAACGGCAACGCGCTTGCCCTGGGCGCCCATAAGCGCACCAATCTCTGCCTTTAACGTTCCTTCCGCGCAAAGCGTGAACTGCGCATCGTGCCAATCCAATACCACAGCGACCCCCGCGTGTTTGCCCGCCATCCCGGCAAATGGAACCAAGATCAAAGGGTGGTGCACGCGCGCCAAGTTGACAGACCCGCCCTCAGCAAAGATCGCAGCGCGATCCGAAAGTGCGGCTCCGGTGATTATAGGGCAAAGGCCCGCCTTCGCCGCCCAGATCCCTTGGGTTTGTGCGGGGCAAAAATCCCGATAATCGCGCCCATCAAGCAACGCAAAATGCGCGGCCATCGCCGCGCATCCCGGTCGCCCTCGCGCCTCGAGCCAACGGGCAGCCTTGCCCGCTTCTTCGGCAAGCCCCCAGTCCAGACCAACACCGCGCGCTGCGCGTTTCACCGCACTTTCAATTTCATTCAGGGAATACACGCCGGCGCCTCACCCGCGGTGGGATAAGCCCAATCATCTGGCACCGTGGTTAGTTCATCGGGGAAAGGCGCATTCTGAAACATCGTGATCCGCACCCATCGGTCAGAGCGCGGATCAAAATGGCACGCCCCAAAAAAGGACAGTTTGCACCGCAGCAGATCAATCGGCAGCATATCCGCGGCAATCGTATTGTCCCTGACTTCGGAATAGGGATGTTTGGCTGCAATTTGCATCCGCCGTGCAGTGTGGCGGTGCTGTGGGTGACGCAAGAGGAAATCCGCAATGGCATGATCCGTGGCCTGGCATTCCGGTTCGGAATGCTCTGATTCCCAGCATTCCAAATCGGCATACATCGCGGCCGCATCGCGCGCTGGCGCAAGGGCTTGTTCATAAGGTTCTAAAGGCTCTTCGAACCGTTCACCCAAACGCGGCTCCAGCTTATTTTCGGATACATACCATACCCGCGCAATCGCTTCTGGTGCCAACCAATCAGTGGCCAGAGCCTTTGCAAAGACCTTCTCCAAAAGCGCTTTCATCTGCGCGACCCGCATCGTGCCATCAATCGGAAAGGCTGCACCTTCGTCTGCGCCCATTGTGTCAGTCAATTCATCCACGAGATCGCCATAAGGCTCCAACATGAGCGAGACGAGCTGTTCTTGGCCGTCCTCGCTTAGGTGGGTTTCTGCCCAGCAGTAAAGATGATCCCACGGATACATTGCATTCAAAGCGCCTTGCCCGACATGCTCGGAGAGCGCCGCGAGATCCGCGTTCAGTGCAGCGTTCTTGACGCGCTGCACAGGGTGGCCCGTGCGCCACGTTTCAAGAGTCCAGCGCGCGCGGGTGACCAATGCCGCGAATTGCGAACGAACCGATGCAGAGGCCTGCGGCACGCTACGCACACGGGCCAGCGCAGTTTCGCGCGCGGCAATCCAATTGTTCAACAAAACAGGATGATTGACGATAAACGGCGCCATACCAAGCCCGGTTGAATTGCCCACCCCAAACATGCGCCGCAGGTTGGGATCAAGTGCGACCGCCCGATGCGGGTCACGCAGCTGCGCCATATGTTCAACTAAATCAAGCGTATAGGCGCGGATCAGAAACACGGTCAGCATCTCTGCTTGGAATGGCAACGCGCCCGGCGCGTGGTCTGCCGCACCAAATTTGCCCGATCCATAAACCGCGGTGGTGCGCATCAAATAGCCTACTTCAGCGATGACATGCGCATCGGGCTGCTGCCCTTCTGACAACCGTTCAAGCACATGTGCAAATAGCCGGACTGACCGGTTCGCCCGGCTGAGGGTGACCTCCTTCGCGGTCACGCGACCCGCCTCTTGGAATGGCACATTCGCGCGGAGGCGCTCGATATCGGCCCGCTGCGGCACCCCTTTAAACAGCGCAAACGTTGAATCCCAAGCCTGTGCAATCACCCGGTCCGAACGTTGATCGGCAGGCAAATCATGGCCAAAACAAATCAACGAATACGCGCAGTCCGGCCCTTGCGCGGTGTAAACTGCCGTCCCAACGCCATGCGCATCAATGTCAAAAACGGGTCGCGTAAACTGCCAATCTTCGCGTTTAAGCTTGCGAAGCAACGTGCGCATAAAGGACAGTCGGGATTGGTGAAATGATCCCATCCGCGACAGCTGCATCACCTGTTCCGGCGGGCGCAACGCCACTGTTTTTTGAGGGTTTTCGTGAGGGATCATCCGGCCCGATCCTCAGAAACTGGCCCGAAATTGGCCGCGTAGAAACGATGCCAGTTGCCTCCCATCAGGTCCGCTGTTTCGGTCTGTGAGAAGCCCACCGCGCGCAGGCCGGATTCTATGTTTCCAAAATCGCGATTGTCCTGAAACCAGGATGGCATAGGCGGAAAACCGGGGGCCGCTGCTGACCCTTCGCCATAGTCCATCTCTTTGGACCAACGCCCCACGCGCATCCACTCGACCACGCTGTCGGGCTGATCTTGACACAGGTCAGATCCCAGGCCGAGCGTTTCGACCCCGAATTTTTCCGCTGACTGAGCGATCATCTCGCAAAAGCTTTCAAGGGTGCATTCGCTCCCGGCTTTGAGGTGATGCGGATAGAGCGAAAAGCCCAACATCCCGCCACGTTCCGTGACAGCGCGGATGACTTTATCGGATTTGTTGCGCAATGCCGCTTGCCAGACTGCAGGGTTTGCATGGGTGATTGCGATGGGTCGATCCGAGATCTCAGCCGCCTCAATCGTTGAACGGTCGCCGGAATGGCTCATGTCTACCACCAAACCCACGCGGTTCATCTCTTTGATCACCTGACGGCCCATGCGCGTAATGCCGGTGTCTTCGGCCTCGTAACAGCCTGTCGCGAGTAAGGATTGATTGTTGTAGGTCAGCTGCATGAAACGCGCGCCCAGCGTGTGCACGATCTCAACCAACCCAATATCATCCTCTATCGGGCTCGGGTTTTGGAAGCCGAAAAAGATCGCGGTGCGGTTCGTTTCTTGTGCGCGTGTGACGTCTTCGGCGGTGAGGCCCTTCATGATCAAATCGGGGAACTGCTCGAACCAGCGGTTCCATTGTTCAAAATTCAGCACCGTCTCGCGAAAGTTCTCGTGATAGGCGATCGTCACATGCACCGCATCGACCCCGCCGTCGCGCATCTGGCGAAAGATCTTTTCGGACCAGTTGGCATATTGCAGGTTGTCGATACGGGGCGCGCGCATCAGGGCGTGCCTGCGCTGATATAAGCGGTTTTGACGGTCGTATAGAATTCTGCAGCCGCTTTCCCCTGTTCGCGCGGGCCATAAGAGCTGTCACCGCGCCCCCCAAACGGCACGTGATAATCTGTTCCCGCAGTCGGCAGATTGACCGTTACAACACCGGTCCGCGCATTACGGCGGAAATGCGTGGCGCGTGCCAGCGATGTTGTAACGATCCCGGATGTGAGGCCAAAGTTTGTGTCATTCACAACACTCAGCGCCTCCTCATAGCCATCGACCTTGATCACTGAGGTCAGGGGCGCAAACATTTCTTCGCGGTTGATGCGCATCGCATTGGATGTGCCAACAAACACGCCGGGTGACATGTAATAGCCGTCATGCGGCATCTCGAGCCGTTCACCACCGCAGGCCAGCTCGGCACCTTCGGCCTGACCAAGCGCGACATAGGCAAGGTTTTCATCAAGCTGCTGCTGGCTCACCACGGGGCCAATTTGTGTACCTGCCTGCAGCGCATGACCCACTTTCATGGCCTGCGCACCCGCCACCAGCTTTTCGACAAACGCGTCATGCACACCCGCATGCACAACAAGCCGCGAAGAGGCTGTGCATTTCTGACCGGTCCCGCCAAAGGCCCCGCCAAGCGCCAATGTCACCGCAAGATCAAGATCGGCATCATCCATCACGGCAAGCGCATTTTTGGATCCCATTTCCATCTGCACCTTGGTCAGGTTCTGAATGGCGGCGGCGGCGATGCCTTTGCCCACAGGCACAGACCCGGTAAAGGAAATCGCGTTGACCTTGGGGCTTTCAACCAGCTGCTGCCCAATCTCGCGCCCGGATCCCATGACAAGGCTAAACAGCCCCTTGGGTATGTCTTGCTTGGCGATTATCTCAGTCAAAGCGACAGCGGATGCGGGCGTGATATTCGCAGGCTTCCACACCACCGCATTGCCGTAGCAAAGCGCTGGCGCGATCTTCCACGAGGCGGTGGCCGTTGGGAAGTTCCAAGGCGAGATGATCGCAACGGTGCCCACAGGCTCGCGGCGCACATCAACTTCGACTCCAGGGCGCACGCTGTCTGCGTTTTCGCCCAGCTGCCGCAAACACTCGGCCGCGTAATAGGTAAAAAACTGACCGGCCCGATACACCTCACCCTTGCCTTCGGCCAAAGGTTTGCCCTCTTCGCGGCACAAAAGCGTGCCCAACTCTTCGGCGCGGGCCATCATCTCGGTGCCGATAGCCATCAGCACGGCTTGTTTGCGCTCCATCCCATAGGCAGCCCATTCCGCCTGTGCGACGCGCGCTTGGTCCAATGCGGCCTCAAGCTGAGCGGCCTCGGCCTGCGCATAGATCCCGACCAAATCCGAAAGATCCGAAGGGTTGCGATTTTCAATCTCGGTCGCCCCCGCGGTCCATGCGCCTGCGATGTAGTTTTGGCCGGTGATGTGCATGTGCTTTTCCTTGATGCGCGTGACTCTTTAGTCAGCTTACTCTGCTCACTAAATTCAGGCACTCAGAAAAACTTGAACTATAATTCAGTCAAACTGAATTTTTTCGACGATTTGAACAAACGCGCGCGCAGCAGGCAAAAGCCGCCCTTCGTGAGGGGAAACCATATGCACCGTGCGCCGCGTTGACAGATCGTGAAGCGGGAGAAACGCCAGATCTTCGCCCAGCCCCTGTACCGCCCGGCGTGGCAGGATTGTGATCCCCACACCCTCGCGGACCAGCGCCAAAAGCGATGTTGTATTCGCCACACGCAGCCGGGACTGGTTCAACAGCGGCGTAAAATCAGGATCGTCGATCAAATCACACAACCCGTTTGCGATCAAAACCTGCGGGCCCATCGTTCGCCACGTAAGATCGTCCCACTCCACCGCCAACGGATCGTCTGGGCGGCACACAACGCCAAAGGCATCGGTAAAAAGCGCGCGGCGGGCCATCCCGGAAATCTCGGGCAACAGGCCAATGCCTATATCAACCCGCTCGCGCGCCAGATCCTGCGCGATGGCCGAGGAGTCCATATCGCTGATCTCAACGCGAACCTCTGCGTGGGCGGCGGTGAACGCGCGAATAACCGGCGGCAAGATGCCTGCCGCCACGGACGGCGTAACCGCCAGCCGCAGATATCCCATTTCGGCCTGCGCCAGCCCTTCGATCACTGCGATGGTTTTGTCAAAATGCCCGATCTCCGCGCGGGCTTCCTCGTATATCATAGCGCCCAGCGGGGTGAGCTTGGATTTGCGCGCCGTCTCGAACAAGGGCGCGCCGATGTGATCCTCGAATTGTTTGAGCATCATTGAGATCGCCGAAGGCGTGCGCCCGAGCGCCTGCGCGGCATCGGACAGGCTGCCGCGTTCTGCGACGGTGGCAAAGCATTTGAGCATATCGAGCTTTATGGCCACTTTCAGCACTCCTGAAATCTGCGCGCTTAGCTTCAGAATGGCTGACCTGTGGCACTCTGCCCAGCCTTCATTTTCGCACACATTAACTATTCAGGGCGGATTCGTGTGCGTGAATCGCGCATGTATCGGTTGTGCATGGGTTGTGTATCACATGTGCTCTCATCTTGAGTCAGTGGCGTATGGGCAAGCCCCTGAAACGTA
This sequence comes from uncultured Paracoccaceae bacterium, assembly GCA_937995865.1. GTDB lineage: Bacteria > Pseudomonadota > Alphaproteobacteria > Rhodobacterales > Rhodobacteraceae > Shimia_B. The sequence continues at coordinate 16,113 of CALKJA010000175.1, forward strand.
AATGCATCGGTCGCTCCACTCAGAAAGCGCCGGCGAATCTCTGGATTCACAAAACGGGCTTTGGCTGCTATACTCAGCTCAAAGGGGCGTTAGACCCCACATTAAAACAGAGGCAGAGTATGAGTAGCCCCCAGATCGACACCACCTTGCGGGAAGAGATTCTCGCGCGCCCCGACTTGTTGTTGGAAGACACCGAAGTGATGCGTGCCATTGTAGCCGCCCATGAAAAAATCAACAGTGGCAATGTGATAGACCTTCGCGGCATCGCAATGACCCGGTTGGAAGAGCGTCTGGACCGATTGGAAGACACACATCGCACGGTAATCGCCGCGGCCTATGAGAACCTTGCCGGGACCAACCAAGTCCACCGTGCGATCCTGCGCATGTTGGAACCATTGAAGTTTGAAGCGTTTCTGCGCGATCTCTCCGGCGAGGTGGCCGACATCTTGCGCGTGGATTTGGTCCGGCTGGTGCTTGAAACAGTGGCCGATGGTGATGCAGTTTTGGATAAACTGGGCGATGTCCTCACTGTGGCAGAGCCGGGTTTTGTTGAGAGTTATCTGAACCTTACACGCGGCGGGTCCGAACGGAAAGTTGTGCTGCGGCAGGTCCACCCTGAAGCTGACAGCATCTATGGCGAAGAAGAATGGATCCGCTCCGAAGCGTGCTTACAGCTTGATTTCGGTGAGGGGCGCTTGCCCGGTTTGCTGATCATGGGATCCGAAGACCCCCATCAATTCGCTCCGAACCAAGGCTCTGATCTTTTGACCTTTTTCGCCGGTGTCTTTGAGATTTCCATGCGGCGATGGTTGTCTTGAGCCTGATTTCCCCTCAAATGCGCGACGCGCTTGAAGGGTGGCTGGCCCATGAGCGGGCTCTTAAAGGTGCCGCAGAAAATTCTTTGAGCGCCTATCAGAGGGATGTATCGGGGTTTCTGGCATTTATGGCTGGGCATCATGGCGGACCTCAGGGGCTTGATCCCATTGCGAAAATTTCAATCTCCGACATGCGCGCCTGGATGAGCCATGAGCGCCGCCGGGGGCTTGCTGCGCGCTCTCTCGCGCGTGCCCTTTCAGCCGTTAAGACTTTTTATCGCTGGCTCTCAGAGCGCGAAGGCTTTGAACCGACCTCTGTTTTATCCGCCCGCGCCCCCAAGTTTCAGAACAAATTGCCTCGTCCTTTGGCCGAAGATGCGGCTGTCCAGATGATCGAAACCGTGAAAGCCCAAGCAAGTGAAGACTGGGTCGCCAAGCGCGATGTGGCCGTGATTACGCTATTGTATGGCTGTGGCTTGCGGATTTCCGAGGCTCTGAGTTTGAGCGCAGATGACATCCCCTTGCCCGAGGTTTTGCGGATCGTCGGCAAGGGTGGAAAAGAGCGCCTTGTGCCGGTTATTCCGGCTGCCCGCGCTGCCGTTGCGCGGTATGTTCAGCAGTGCCCTATGGATCTTTCTGAGGGCCCAGTATTTCGCGGCGTGCGCGGTAAGCCCTTGTCACCACGCGTGATTCAGTTGGTGATGGAGCGCTCTCGGATGCAGCTTGGATTGCCCGCAACAGCGACCCCACACGCGATGCGCCATAGCTTTGCGACCCACCTCTTGAGCGCGGGCGGCGATCTGCGTGCGATCCAAGAATTGTTGGGCCATGCCTCGCTTTCAACGACTCAAACTTACACGGCGGTCGATACAGCGCGGTTGATGGAAGTTTATGACGCCACGCATCCGCGCGCGAAATAGGCCGTTGCGCGGAACGCCATCATAGGACATTCAGGCACAATGACCCCACAGCTCCGCGCCCTTGCCGTCCATCTGTTCACTGCCACAGGTGCCGTGTTTGCCATGCTCGCCATGCTCGCAGCCACGCAATCAAAGTGGGACCTGATGTTTGTTTGGCTGGTTGTGGCCTTTGTGGTTGATGGGATCGACGGGCCCCTAGCGCGAAAATATGATGTAAAAACAAACGCTCCACAGTTCGACGGCGTCCTTTTGGATCTGATCATCGACTACCTGACTTATGTCTTTATCCCTGCCTATGCACTTTATGCGTCGGGGTTGATGTTCGGATGGACAGGTTGGGTCGTTTTGATTGTCATCACTTTTGCCTCAGCCATGTATTTCTGCGACACGCGCATGAAAACAAAGGACAATTCCTTTGCCGGGTTTCCTGGATGCTGGAATATGGCCGTCATCGTGATCTTCGCGGTCGAGCCAAACTATTGGGTTACGCTTGCCATCGTTTTGGCGCTTGCGCTGGCCATGTTTCTGCCGCTCAAATTCATTCACCCGGTCCGAACTCAGCGATGGCGCAAGGTTTCGCTGCCCATCGCGCTGTTGTGGACGGCCTGCGCAGGCTGGGCCGCATGG
>CALKJA010000176.1 GCA_937995865.1 uncultured Paracoccaceae bacterium
GGTCTATTTAAACGGTGGCGGGAAAGGAAAACGTTACCCGATCAAGATGTAAGGCTTCGCATCAGGGTTTGTGAGATGGCTTCTGTCTGACACAGTACAAGGGTTTACTTGCTGCGCGTGAGCGTGGATTTAAGCCGTATGGTCCTAAAGCGCACAAAGACATCAACCCGTAGCACCAAAACGCCGAAGTTGCATGCGCGGCAGCCGTTCTTGCGGCGACTCCGGCGCACTCTTTTGCGCTATGTGTTTTTGGGATTGGTGCTGGCGCTGGGTGTCATCGCGCTTGGTGCGCTCATCAATCCGCCCACAACGCCATATATTCAGCACGAGAAAGCTCGGCTTGGCACGGTGGACCGGGATTGGGTTCCGATTGAGGAGATAGCCCCGATCATGGTGCGTGCTGCTGTCGCGGCCGAAGATGCGAATTTCTGTTTGCATTGGGGGTTGGATACAACGGCCATCCGCAGCGCTTTGGAGGATGGTGCCCTGCGCGGGGGCTCCACAATCTCACAGCAGGTGGTGAAGAATGTGTTCTTGTGGCACGGGCGGTCTTATGCACGCAAAGCCTTGGAAGCGCTGATCACACCTTTTGTTGAGCTCACATGGAGCAAGCGGCGTATTGTTGAAGTGTATCTTAATGTTGCGGAGTTTGATGAGGGCATCTTTGGGGTGGAAGCCGCCGCACGCCACTATTTTGGTGTTGGGCCAGAAGAATTGAGCCGCACACAGGCGGCGCGCCTTGCGGCAATCTTACCCGATCCCAAGGGCCGGTCTGCCTCGCGCCCGTCTGAGTTTGTCCAGACACGTGCGCGGGCGATCCTTTCGGGGGCGGACACAATCCGCGCAGATGGGCGTGCAGCGTGCTTCGAGGATTGATCCCGCGCGCCCGGTGCGGCATTGAAGATGAACCACCCAAGCCGGACACCCGCAACACGCCATGAATACGTTATATCACGCTCCTCTCTCTCCGTTTTGCCGCAAGGTCCGGTTGAGCCTTGCCGAGAAAAAGATCGAAGTTGGCCTTCAAGACGAGCGGTACTGGGAAAAAGCCCCAGAGTTCATGCGTCGCAATCCGGCGGGCAAAGTTCCAGTGTTAAAGCTGGACGGGATGATCATGACCGAAAGTGCGGCGATCTGTGAGTATCTGGAAGAAGCCTACCCCGCCCCGCCCTTGTTGCCGCAAGCCAAAGAGGCCCGCCTTGAGGTGCGCCGTCTGGTGACATGGTTTGACGATAAGTTTCATCACGAGGTGACAGCGAACCTGCTTTATGAGCGGGTGAACAAAAAGATGATGGGGCTGGGCTATCCGGACAGCAAGAATATCAAAGCGGGCTCTAAGGCGATCAAATATCATCTGGACTACATGAGCTGGATTTTAGACCACCGCCGCTGGTTGGCGGGTGATGTTATGACGCTTGCAGATTTTGCGGCGGCCGCACAGCTTTCCTGTCTTGACTACATCAGCGATGTGGATTGGAACCGGTCAGAGGGCGTGAAAGATTGGTATGCCAAGATCAAATCCCGGCCTGCTTTCCGCGGTATTTTGGCCGATGTTGTGCCCGGCTTCCCGCCGCCTCGGCACTACGCTGATCTTGATTTCTGATCTAAAGACCCGCCTGATTGTACAGGCCCGTGAAGCTGGGTTTACAGCTGCACGCGTGACCACACCGGCTGCGATTCCAGAAATGCCGGACCGATTAAGCGCGTTCTTGCAGGCCGGGTATCATGGTCAAATGAGCTGGCTTGAAGATCGTGCATCATTGCGCGCCGACCCGCAGGTGCTTTGGCCTGAAGCGCGGTCCATCCTAATGCTGGCCGAAAGCTATACGCCCGAAGCTGATCCATTAGAGGGGCTCCGGCAGCCTGAAACAGGCAATATCAGTGTCTATGCCCGGGGGCGTGACTACCATGACACTGTCAAAAAGCGCCTCAAACGGGTGGCGCGGTGGCTTGTGGCCGATGCTGAATGTGAAGTGAAAGTCTTTGTTGATACAGCACCAGTAGCTGAAAAACCCTTGGCGCAAGCGGCGGGGCTAGGCTGGCAGGGCAAGCACACCAATCTAGTGAGCCGCAAGATGGGGAATTGGGTTTTTCTTGGCGCGATCTTCACAACCGCCGTGTTGGAGCCGGATCCACCTGAAACTGACCACTGCGGATCCTGCCGGGCGTGCCTTGATATTTGCCCAACCAATGCGTTTCCCGCGCCTTACCAGCTCGATGCGCGGCGCTGCATCTCTTATCTGACGATCGAACACAAGGGCCCCGTGGACGAGGATCTGCGCGCGGGGATTGGGAACCGGATCTATGGGTGTGACGATTGCCTTGCCGCCTGCCCTTGGAACAAGTTTGCCCAAGAAGCCCGCGAAATACGATATTCCGAACGCCCCGGGGTGCACAGCCAAGACCTTGCTGCGCTCGCGGCTTTGGATGACGCAAGTTTTCGCGCGCATTTCTCAGGATCTCCAATCAAGCGGATCGGGCGGGACCGGTTTGTGCGCAACGTTCTCTATGCGATTGGCAATAGCGGCGCGTTGCGGCTGAAGCCTGCAGCGCAAGCGCTGACTAACGATACGGACCGGGCCGTTGCTGACGCCGCGCGCTGGGCTGTTTCAAAGCTTGGATAGTGCACACCGCAAGATTGGCTGCTCCCGCGCGACTTAAAAGGTGCCAGAAATCAGCGGTCCTTTATCGAATGCCGCCGGTCCCCGGTCATTATCTTACCACAATTCCCCGTTATCGATCTTACTCGTAATACTATGTAAACCTTGGGTTTGTAAGCGGGAGTCCCATGGTCGACTATACGATATACGTT
>CALKJA010000177.1 GCA_937995865.1 uncultured Paracoccaceae bacterium
CATCGACAAATGTCTGCTCTGGGGAAGCTGCACTGCAGCGCTTGGCCCGTCGGCGAAGGTCCGGAATGGGCCGCTCGTGACGAGCTGCGAGGCCGCGATTTGGCAGATGCTGCGCCGCATCTGATGGCGGCTGAGAGCCCAGAACAACCGATGCCGCGTTACGTACGAATGTCGGCTTTGCCAAAGCGGTCTCGATACTCTGTTGGCAGCACACCAAGCCTTCTTACGAAGCTTCGCCGCATCTTCTGTTCAGTCGTGAACCCTGACAGGTACGCGATCTCTTTGATTGGCTTCATGCTTCCCTCCAAATACGAACGCGCGAGCGCAAGACGCCGTTCTTCGACAAATTGGGAAGGCGTTTTGCTAAATTCATGCATGAAGTCGCGTTGCAGTGTGCGCTCTGTTGTTCCAGCAAGTTCTGCCATCTTTTGTACGCTCCACGGCGCGGTCGGGTCTTGTTCGATACAACTGTAAAGGTCGCCTAGGCGCTTGCTGGATGCCGCCTGCGCCTTGAGGGGCGCGGAGTACTGCGACTGCCCGCCCTGCCGCTTCATGAAGACAACCATTTCACGGGCGACACTGAGGGCGACCCGCCGTCCGTGGTCTGCCTCTACAAGCGAAAGGGCGAGATCAATGCCTGCTGTCACCCCCGCCGAACAGTGAAACTTACCGTCGTGAGTGAATATCTCATCCAGACGCCACTCGACTTTCGGGAACTGCTCAAGAGCGAGGTTGGCACGCTCCCAGTGCGTCGTGGCCTTTTTGTTGTCCAAAAGCCCGGCGGATGCGGTAAGCAGGCTGCCTGAGCAGATCGAAACAAAGCGCTCCACGTCCGGTTCGATCTCGGTCAGAAATTCCCGCAATGATGCATCAAACAGTCGCTGATCAACGCCGGGGCCGCCAGGGACCACGAAGATATCCGCCCCACAACATGCAGCAAACGAAGTCTGTGCGGTGAGCGACAGTCCGGAATCCGTCCGAACATCCGCACCGACTTCAGTCACGATGGAAATGCCATATGCCGTCCAACCCAAGATCTTGTTGGTGGATGCAAACACTTGAGCCGGGCCTGCAACATCCATGAGAAGAACATCTTCGAAGCCCAGGATAAGGACCGATTGAAGGCGCTTTGTCTGATTTTGAAGGTTTCTTATCATTTCCGACAAGAGCCATTGCGCGTAGGCTTGTGTCAACCCAAAGCCATTATGCGAGAAAGTCACATGTCACGAACCTTTATCACAGACGTTCCCGGTGTCCCTGCATCGCCGTCCCCCATCTCCAACGCTGTGGTCGTGGACAACACGTGCCATATCTCGGGCCAGCTGGCCGTATATGACGATGGTTATAAGGAGGGTAGCGCGCAAGAAGAGGCAGATCGCGCCTTTGATCTTGTGTTCAAGGTTGCGGAAGCTGCGGGCTTTAATTCCGACGAGATTGTCTATGTCGATATTGCGTTTGCCGACCTTGAACGCGACCTTCCGGAGGTGAATGCAGTCTGTCGGGCGCGGTTTTCGCAGTTCCCGGCAAGGACAGTCTACCAGGCAGCAAAACTGCCCTTTGGCGCAAAGATCAAGATACAGGCAATCGCCATGAAAGAAGGTTCGTGATGGCGAATGAGACTCTCTTTGCGAATAAGCGTATCGCTGTGTTCTGCGGTTCTGCTTCAGGAAACCACTATAATTATCAATCCGACGCCTTCGATACGGGCCACGCGCTAGCACGTGCCGGTCACAGGATCGTATACGGCGGCGGACATGTGGGGCTTATGGGGGCATTGGCGGATGGGTGCATTGACGCTGGCGGAAACATCACCGGTGTTATGCCACGTGCGCTTGTCGATCGCGAAATCGCTCACAAGGGACTGAGCGAGTTGCGCATCGTAGCGGACATGCACGAAGGCAAGGCGGAAATGGCAAATTGCGCGGATGCATTCCTTGTTCTACCTGGCGGCAGCGGCACATTGGAGGAGTTCTTTGAACAATGGACATGGGGCCAGATCGGCTACCATGAAAAGCCTATCAGCTTGCTCAACCTGAACGGCTACTTTGATCCGCTCCTCGCGATGCTCGACCAAATGGTTCATAGCGGCTTTCTTTCAGAGCCGCACCGGGAAATGCTTTTCGATGGTTCAAATGTCAGCGCGCTTTTGAAGGATTTTGCTTGTTACAATCACCCTCCCGTCAAAAGTTACCAAAGCGATAGTTGATTGTGGTCTTTTACGGGAACTTTAGGAGTCGTCACTTAAATTTCCTCGCCGAAACAGGCATTGGCGCAGCCGCAGCGAAAGCTCACTTTGTCCCGCATTGCAGTCATCGGTGCGTGTTGCAGCTAAAGTCCGGAAAGAGCCCATTTTACCGACATTTTGCATCGCAGCCAAAGTCCGCTTTCGGGAAGCGGACAATACTGACCCTGAAATCTCGACCCAAACCGGCCGTCGGAGGCGCGATTCTACGCTGCGCTGCAGCTTCCCCAAAGCAGATACTGACGAATTGGCGTGTGGAACTCGCCTGTATCGCGTTTTGCTCATGCCGTCTCCGCGGTTTGGGGGGGGCACACCGCCAGAGGAGCAAACGCCTGAAATCATCACCTCAAAAATAATAACGCTTCTTAAGCCAATCATTGTCTTCAACACCCAGCTCATTCTTTTATCCGAACGAGACTCAAGCAGTACCGCTTTGAAGCCGCGAGCGGTCACAACCGAAAAGCAATCTTTCAAGGTTTGAAGCAGCAATGAAAGCATCCCAGCTTTCTAACGCTCAAAACCGGGAGTACTGGAGGACAAAATTGACCACTCAAATGGCTCTGGCCAACCTCAAATAGGCTAGCGTGTTGCCGTTAACGATGAGGCCTTTTTCCTGATGCCGAGCCGAAGCGCGGCAAGCTCGATGAGCATGAGAA
>CALKJA010000178.1 GCA_937995865.1 uncultured Paracoccaceae bacterium
GTTGCGTCTGGTGGCCAAAGTGTACGCCCGCTTCAAGCAGCTGACGCATGGTGAACTCAGGAAGAGCCATGCCTAATTCCTTTCCGGTTTCAATCCTCGGCGGGGCTGTCAGAGCTTTTGCTCAACCGGCGGACCAAACGGGATGTCTCCCCGTTAGGCCCAAACCCCACCTGTGAAGTGCGCGCCGGATAGCGCACCCCTGCCCCCCTTGCAACCCCTCAATCCAGATTGGGCTGCCTTTGAAACCGGCAAATGCGCCCGCCGGTGCCACACAGCCCCTTGCGCTGCATGGAACGGTCGGCCAATGAAGAGGTATGACGACAAATGTTCTATGTATTGGCGCCGTCCTCTGGGACATCATCGGCCGCTCGCCTGCATCTATGCGGGTGGGATCTGACGTACCTGGGCGTATCACTCGGCTGCCTGGAGGTGTCGCGCTAAATATCGCTATGGCGTTGCGCGGCGCGGGGCTCGCCCCTGCCCTTTTGACGGTTGTTGGAAAAGACGAAGAGGGTGCCGAGCTGATCCGCGCCTGTGACCGTTTGGGCTTGATCACGAAACACATCTATCGTTCGGCAGATTTACCTACGGATAGGTATATGGCGGTTGAAGGCGCAAATGGGTTGATCGCGGCGATAGCCGATGCCCATTCGCTTGAGGCCGCGGGTGCAAAAATCCTCGCGCCTTTGGAACAAGGCGCGTTCGGACAAGAGCCGTTTGCCGGGACTACAGTGCTGGACGGGAACCTGACGACAGCGCTGTTACAAGAGATTTCCAAAAGCCCCCTGCTTTCTGCCTCAGATATGCGTGTGGCGCCGGCCAGTCCCGGAAAGGCAGAGCGGCTTTTGCCCTTTCTCAATGGGTCCAAAGCAACGCTTTATGTGAACCTTGAGGAAGCCGGTCTTCTTCTCAAGGATCAACCATCCGATGCTGCCACTGCCGCAGCTGCTTTGCGCCTTTCTGGGGCTCACCGTGTGGCCGTGACCGACGGTGGTTCAGAAGCCGCCTTTGCGTTTGACCACGATGTCGTCACCGCCAAGCCACCCGAAGTTTTAGTTGCGCGCATTACCGGGGCGGGAGACACATTTATGGCCGGTCACATTGCCGCCGAACAGGCTGGTGCCTCGCCGCAAGAGGCGTTGATCCGTGCTCTGCACGCAGCCGCTACCTATGTTTCTGGAGAAGCCCCGTTTTGATCAACGATATTCGATATTCCGCTGAGGTTGCCATCGCGAGACAGGACAGCCGGCCAATTGTTGCGCTGGAAAGCACGATCATCACACACGGCATGCCGTATCCGCAAAACCTTGAAACCGCCCAAGCGGTTGAGCAGGTCGTCCGCGATGGTGGAGCAACGCCCGCAACGATAGCCGTGATCAAGGGCATGTTGCATGTGGGGCTGGACGCACCAACCCTTGCGGAGCTTGCACAAATGCCAGCTGCGCTGAAACTATCCCGCGCCGACATGCCTTTTGCACTCGCCAACGGGCTAACCGGAGCGACAACAGTGGCCGCGACCATGATTGGTGCCCGGCTAGGTGGGATCTGTGTCTTTGCCACAGGTGGGATTGGTGGCGTGCACCGCGGCGCAGAAACAAGCTTTGATATCTCGGCTGATTTGCTGGAATTGGCTCAAACCCCGGTCACAGTTGTGGCAGCAGGGGCAAAGGCCATCTTGGATATCCCTAAAACGCTCGAATTCCTCGAAACCCAAGGCGTTCCTGTGATTGCGATGGGTCAAGACACCCTTCCCGCTTTTTGGTCGTCGACGTCAGACCACCCCGCCCCGCTTACCGCAAAAAACGCCGATCAAGTGGCCAAGGCGCATCTGATGCGTGAGGCAATGGGCCTTCCGGGCGGTCAGCTCGTGGCAAATCCAATCCCCAAAGAGCATGAGATCCCACAACACGTCATTGATCCAATTATCGCGCAGGCGCTGTCCGAGGCCGAAGAACAAGGCATTATAGGCAAAGCCGTCACGCCGTTTTTGCTGGCTCGCATCTTTGAGCTGACCGATGGTGCATCTTTGACCGCAAACATTGCGCTTGTGCGCAATAATGCGCGCCTGGCCGCAGAAATTGCCGTTGCTCTCTATTGAGGGCCGTAACCGTTGTTGTACGCAAGCAAGCTTGCGCCTAAGTAAAGGCATCCGCCGCCTCTCGGCTACCCCAAGCGTGACCTCCAATGACTGATCCCTTCGAACAAAAGCCACCGCGCCGCCGCATCAGCCGATTTGCCGGCCTGAGATCCAACTTTCTGACCGGGCTGGTTGTGATCGCGCCAATTGGCCTGACCATTTGGCTGATCTGGGCGATCGTTGGGTGGATTGATGGATTCGTTCTGCCGCTGATCCCAGACGGCTACACGCCCGATGTATTGTTGCGCCAATTGCTTGGTCCGTGGGTGCGCGAATTGCTGGGCCTTGAAGGCGTGCTTGATCCGTCATTCACGCCACGCTCTATCCGCGGCATTGGGGTGATCATCTTCTTGATCTTCACTGTACTCGTGGGCTGGATCGCAAAGGGTTTCATCGGTCGTTCGATGCTGCGGTGGGCTGAAAGTGTTGTTGAAGGCATCCCCGTTGTGCGGTCCATTTACGGCGGCGTGAAGCAGATCGCAGAGACCGTCTTTAATCAGCAAGAAAAGAACTTTGAGAAGGCGTGCCTTATCGAATACCCGCGCCGGGGCATTTGGGCGATTGGGTTTATCTCAACGGACAGCCGCGGTGAGATCGCCGCAAAGACGCCGGAAGGTCAGGATTTCATCTCCATCTTTGTACCGACCACTCCGAACCCAACGTCGGGCTTTCTACTGTTTTTCCCCAAAGACGACGTCATTGAACTTGATATGACTGTTGAGGACGCCGCCAAGCTCGTTATCTCAGCGGGGCTTGTCTATCCAAATGGTAAGACAGTTGACCCCAATGACCCTGCTCTAAAACCCGTGAAAAAGTGATCGTTGCTGGCGCGACCGGCTTTGCGACCGGCTTTGCCCTGATCCTTGCGATTGGTGCTCAAAACGCATTGGTTCTGCGACAAGGCCTTTTGCGGCAGCACGTGTTGCCGCTTGTGCTGCTTTGTGCAGTGTCAGATGCGATTTTAATAACTGCGGGCGTTGCCGGTTTTGGCGCGATCGTTGAGCGCGTGCCGTGGTTTCCGTCAGCGATGCTTTGGGCCGGGGCGGCATTTTTGATTGCTTATGGTGGCTTGCGATTCTGGGCTGCAGCGCGCGGAGATTACAGCGCCGAAATGTCCGGTGGCGGCGCAACTCTGGCCATGACGCTCGCAACCGGCGCCGCGTTTACTTGGCTCAATCCACATGTCTATCTGGATACGCTTGCTCTGATGGGAGCGATCTCAACGCAATTTACAGGCGGCGCGCAATGGGTCTTTGCATTGGGCGGGGTCGCGGCTTCCTTTTCGTTTTTCTTTGGTCTTGGCTTTGGCGCGCGACTGCTTGCCCCCCTGTTTCAGTCTGGAGCCGCGTGGCGTAAGCTGGACGTGTTGATTGGCGTGGTGATGTGGGCGCTTGCGATAAAGCTGATCTTGTCCGCCTAGTCATCCAAACATATCCGGAAGATCCACCCCGTTGCGCAGTCCGATATGCGCGGCATCCCCATCAAGGAACCGCTGTGCTGACGCTCGCCCGGCATCTCTGAGAGCCGATATCACCGATTTTGTTGGCATGATCTTGGTTGCAACGCTCAAGTCATTCATAAGCGCATCATCGGCGATCATATGAACCCTAACGTCTTTCATCGCCCCCTCGGCGATGGCGCCTTGTGCCAAAAGTCGCTGCACAAACTCGATCGCGCGCAGCTCTCGCAAAAGCGATGAATTGAAGCTGATCTCATTTAAACGGTTTTGGATCTCTTGCGGCGTGCGCGGGATCTCCGAGCGCTCCAACGGGTTGATGTTTACGATCACGATATCTTCGGGGAGCGTTTGCGCAAAAAGCGGAAAGAGCGCCGGGTTTCCTGTATACCCGCCATCCCAGTACGCCTCACCGTCAATCTCAACCGCCTGAAAGAGTGTAGGCAAACACGCGGAGGCCAAAATGGCATCGGTAGAGACTTCATCCCCCGAAAAGACCCGCACCTTTCCAGAGCGCACATTCGTTGCACAAATAAACAAGTCGGGGCCGACATCCGCACAGACAAGATCGAAAGAGAATCCATCTACAATCTCAGCCAAAGGGTTTTTGTAAAGCGGGCCAGCAAAGTAAGGCGACATAACGCGGCTTGCCGTCTCGACGAACTGATACGGAAGCGAATATTCAATCGCCCGGCTAACGTCGCTTGGGCCAAAACCGGGCACCCATTGGGCAAACAGCCCATCATCAATCTGGCTCACCTGCGACCAGACCCAATCAAGATTATCACGCGCGCCTTGGCGCCCACCTGAGACCATCCCAGCCTTAAGTGCGGCACCGTTCAATGCGCCTGCCGATGTGCCGGAGATACCCACGATTTCTAGTGTGTCATCCTCCAAAAGCCGGTCCAACACGCCCCAAGTGAATGCGCCATGCGCGCCACCGCCTTGCAATGCCAGATTGATCTTGCGCATATCCCGCCCCTTTTAGTGTTCCGCTTGTTCCCGCCGGAAGAGGCGCCAAATGCCCGTGCTTAAACTGGGAGCGGCCAAGGGTTTTGCAAAACCCTTCGCCCCCAAAACCTTTGCGCGCGCCTTCGTTGTTAGAGCGCGGTCCACCCACCATCAACCGAAAGCGTTGTGCCGGTAATCTGAGCGGCATCATCTGAACACAAGAAGGTGGCAACACCGCCCAATTGATCAGTGGTTGCAAACTCTTTTGACGGCTGGCGTTGCAACATCACGTCGCGAATGACGGTCTCGCGATCCATGCTATATTTTTCCATAGTGTCCGGGATTTGGCTCTCAACAAGTGGGGTCATTACATAGCCGGGGCAGATGGCATTCGCAGTGATCGGTTCTTGCGCCGTTTCAAGCGCCACCACTTTGGTCATCCCAACGACCCCGTGCTTGGCCGCCACGTAAGCAGATTTGAACGGAGACGCCGTTAGGCCATGTGCTGATGCTACGTTGATCACGCGCCCCCATCCCGAAGCCCGCATCATCGGCAAAGCCGCGGCAGTTGTGTGAAACACCGAAGACAACATGATCGCCATGATGGCGTCCCATTTTGCGACGGGAAACTCGTCAATCGGGGCCACATGCTGGATCCCTGCATTATTGATAAGGATGTCGCATACCCCCGCCTGCTCTACCAAAGCGCGTGCTTGCGCGCCGTTGGACAGATCCGCCTGAATATAGCGCGCCGCTGTTCCAGTTTCTTTGGCGATCTGAGCGGCCAAAGCATGGTCGTCTTCGTTATCTGTGTAGGAGTTGAGCACAACGTCTGCGCCCTCGCGGGCAAGCCGCCACGCCATTCCAAGTCCGATTCCGGAATTTGATCCCGTAATAATCGCCGTTTTTCCCTGAAGCGCCATAAGCCCGTCCCTGTGAGTTTCTCGCGCGCGCAGCGTAATTGCTGCAAGGGCAAAGCGCCAGTGATGAACACCGCCGCGTGCTGTTCCTTTTGGAAAGCACAAAAAAAAACGCCGGCACAAGGCCGGCGTCCAGTTATTGAGGCAGGTTTCATACAGGCAAGAAACCTATCGAGCAGTGACACCCGTATAAGCAATCCCGCGCCGTTGCGAAAGCTAAAAGTTTGAAAACGCTAGTGGGACCGCCTAACGTTGGGCATAGAAAAACAAGGGTTCACAGGGATTGTTGCCAAAATGCGTCCAGATTATTTCCTCAAGTTTCGCCACATAACTGCTTTAGCGGCACTCGCAATTGCTCCAGCAATGACCGCGGGATTCGCTGCCGCAGACGGGCACAGCACCCCCACGCATGGCATAGCTATGTATGGTGATCCTGCCCTACCCCCAGATTTTGCGCATCTTCCTTACGCAAATCCGGACGCGCCCAAAGGGGGGCGTATCGTTCAAGGCGAAGGTGGAAGCTTTGACAGCCTCAACCCCCATATCCGCAAAGGCTCCGTGCCTTGGCAGCTCAGATTTCTTGCGTATGAAAGCCTGATGGGCCGGTCGTGGGATGAGCCTTTTACGCTTTATGGCGTATTGGCCGAATCGATTGAGGTGGCTGACGATCGCTCTTGGGTTGAATTCACTCTGAACGACGCCGCCCGATTCTCTGATGGATCCCCCGTCACTGTTGAAGATGTGATGTGGAGCTATGAGACCTTGGGGACCGTCGGGCATCCCCGCTATCACGGCCTTTGGGGCAAGATTGGGTCTATGGAGCAAACGGGCGACGCGTCCGTTCGCTTCACATTTAATGTCGAGGATCGTGAGCTTGCGCTGATCACTGGAATGCGGCCAATTCTGAAGAAAGCGCAGTGGGAGGGCCGTGACTTCACTGAATCTGGCCTTGAGGCACCAATCTCATCTTCGCCATATGTGATCGCTGAGTGGGAAGCTGGGCGCTTTGTCTCGCTTCAACGCAACGAAGACTACTGGGGTGCTGATCTGGGCTTTCGCCGTGGAACAAACAATCTTGATGAAATTCGGATGGAGTTTTACGCGGATGGCTCTGTGATGTTTGAAGCCTTCAAAGCGGGCGAGCTTTCTACACACCGTGAATTCAACGCCGAGAAATGGGCGACAGAGTTCGCTTTCCCTGCCGTTGAACGCGGTGATGTTGTGCTGAGCGAAATTCCCAACCAACGTCCCACGGGTATGACCGGTTTTGTGATGAACACACGTAACCCAATCTTTGAGGACTGGCGTGTACGTGAGGCGATGATTTCTGCCTTTAACTTTGAATTCATCAACGAGGCGCTTACAGGTTCACGTCAGGAGCGGATTGGCAGTTATTTCGACAATTCGGTGCTTGGCATGGAAGATGGTCCTGCAACGGGCCGCGTCGCGGAGCTGTTGGAACCGTTCAAGGATGAGCTGTTGCCAGGCGCTCTGGAAGGATACGCCCTGCCCGTCTCAAACGGCTCTGAACGCAACCGCGCCGGGATTGCGCGCGCTACCGATCTATTGGCCGAAGCTGGGTGGACTGTCCAAGATGGCGAAATGAAGAATGCGGATGGCGCGCCGTTTACATTTGAAATCGTGCTTAAGGTTGGCGCGACAGAGAATGAGAAGATGATCGATATCTATGTCGAACATCTCAAGCGTCTTGGCATTTCGCCAACCGTGACCAAAATCGATAGCGCGCAACATAAAGAGCGGATGACAAACTACGATTTCGACATGGCCTATTTCCGCCGTGGTGTGTCCTTGTCTCCGGGCAATGAGCAGATGCTTTATTGGGGAAGCGACGGTGTTACAGAACCCGGAACGCGTAACCTGATGGGCATGAACAGCCCTGCCGCCGAAGCAATGATTTCGGGCTTTTTGAACGCCAAAAGCCGAGAGGACTTTCTTTCGGGCGTCAAAGCGCTGGATCGGGTGCTGACCTCTGGCCGCTACGTTATTCCGATCTATCACTTTTCCACAGGGCGCATTGCTCACAAAGCCGAACTCAAATACCCTGAACGCTTACCGATGTATGGTGACTGGATTGGATTTCAGCCGGACGTGTGGTGGTCCGAAAACCCTGACAATTAACTCAACGCAGGCCCCGTATTTCAGGGGCCTGCCCCCAACCGGACCCATTTGATGCCTTTTTTGCAAGAAACCGAATTATTTACCACCTGGACATTCCCAACGCGTAATGCGGTTTTCAATGGAGGGTCGGGCAATGACAGTTACACTGGTGGTGGTTCTGACGATCAGATCTTTGGCAACGGTGGCAACGATACGTTACGCGGAGGTGCGGGCGCAGATCTGATTGACGGTGGTATGGGCGACGACCGGATGGAGGGCGGCGCTGATAGTGATACCTATGTCATTCGCATCGGCGACGGCACGCTGGCGCCAAGCTGGGCAGAAAGCATCTATGACAGTGGCGGTAGCGCGGACACTATTCGCCTTGTTGGCATCGATAGCGCTGATGTGATCCTATCCGGCAGCGGCGCCACATTGGTCGATATCTTGCTCTACGATGATGTGACCGACAATCACTATTACACGCGCGTTGTTGGCGGCACATTCTTCGGCACAGGTATTGAACGTGTCGAATTTGATGATGGCACAGTTTGGGATGCCTCAACTCAGCACCACTTCATTGGGACAGCGGGCGCCGATAGCCTTTTTGGATTTGCCCAAGGCGACACGCTTGATGGTGCCGGCGGCGACGATACTTTGCGTGGTTACGGCGGGGCGGATACACTGATCGGCGGAACCGGGCTGGATTTCATGCTTGGCGGCACCGGTGATGATACTTACGTGCAGCATGCCGGAGAAGGCGGCGGGTCAAACGGTGCCCGCGATACGATCATAGAAAATGCAAATGAAGGTTTTGACACTCTACGCCTGATGGGCACGCTGGCCACAGATATTGCGTATTGGGAATCCTATGATGGGGCTTACATCGGCTTAGATGATGGCACCGGCAGCTATGACTATGTCTTTATCTCCGGCAGCCTGTGGACCGGGATAGATCAGATCCTTTTTGACGATGATACGGTCATAACCTCAGCAAGCGGGTTTCTCATGCGCGGCACTGAAGGAGCGGATAACGTTTCCTTGTCGGGCAATGCAGATGTGTTCTCAGCGCTTGGTGGTGATGATGTGGTTCTTGCAAACGGGGGCGATGATACCGTTTACGGCGGTGCTGGCAATGACACCTTACATGGGACATCGGGCAACAATACGCTGGAGGGCGGAGCCGATAATGACACGCTCAGAGGGGGCACTCAAACCGATCGGCTTGTTGGCGGCACGGGCGTGGATACGATGTATGGCGGCACAGGAGATGATACATTTGTTATCGGCATCGGCGATGGCGCGGCAGTCCAAAACTCCGAAGTGATCATCGAATATGCTGGCCAAGGCTCCGATACGTTAGAAATCAAAGGCATAACCCCAGCTGAGCTTGTTATCGAATATACGGGCTACATTGGCGCAACCGGCACCTCTGCCGCCTTCCATTTCGGTATCGTTGATTTGAACGGTTCGGTTCTTTGGACCAGTGTTGAGGTGGTTGGCGATGCTTTTTGGGATCGCATCGAAGCTGTGACGTTTGATGACGGTACATCATGGACCTTTGCCTCAGGCGTAACCTTAAATGGAACGCCCGGCGCGGATGTTTTCCAAGGCCTCAACAGCAATGACAGCCTGAATGGTTTCGCCGGAGATGACACTCTGAACGGCGGTGCTGGAAATGATGTTTTGAATGGCGGCCTAGGGGCCGACTTCATGATTGGCGGCGCTGGAAATGATACCTTCTTAGTTGGCCTTGGCGAAGGTGCCGCCGCCATGGGCGACGAATACCTGCAAGGAGATGTCAGCGGATTTAACACGATCCGCCTGACCGGGGTGACGGCTGCAAATACGGCCGTGGTTTACGCAGATTATCGTATTCATCTTGGGTTGGATGACGGCGCAGGCAATGTGACTTGGGTCTCTGGAAATGCGGGCCTTCCGCCAAACTGGGCAACTTTCTGGGCGCAGTTTGATGTCATACAATTTGATGATGGCAGCGCTTGGACCCAGTTTACGGCCCTAGATTTCCGTGGCTCCTCTGCAGGCGATCGGATGCAGGCGTTTGACGAAGGATCCGAGCTGAATGGCCTTGGTGGTTCTGACGTCCTCGAAGGCCGTAACGGCGACGATACGCTTATCGGCGGCGTTGGAGATGATTTTCTGTATGGTGATTACGGAACCTTCAGCAGTAGCAACGATATCCTAGACGGCGGCATTGGCGCCGACTTTATGAATGGTGGTGCTGGCAGCGACACATATATTATCCGCACCGGCGACGGGGCTCTAACACTTGGTGCAGAAATCATCTCCGAGCAGACCTCAGCGGGAAGCGACGTAAACACAATCCATTTCACGGACGCGCTTCTTGGGGACCTGTTTTACAGCATTGACGAAACTTCGGTTTCCTTTGGGATTGATGATGGATCTAGCATGCGTTGGACGTCTGTGACCGTCAGCGACACAACAAGCGATGATGCTTTTTGGGACATGATCCAGCAGCTTGAGATGTCCGATGGACAAATCATTTCCGAACAGTCCCTGTTCACCACCACCGGAAATGCGCTGGCGAATGTGATCAACGGGTATACTTGGTTTGACGAAGCGCTCTATGGCGGCGGGGGCGCGGATATCCTGGATGGCGGCGAAGGGTTTGACCGGCTCTATGGAGAAGATGGAAACGATATCTTGATAGCCCGCGGCGGCGGTGACCAACTGACGGGTGGTGAAGGCGCTGACCAATTTGTCTTCGTTGATCCGTTTGAAAACGCGGTCATAACGGATTTCGAGATCGGCATAGACGTGATCGATCTTGGCAATATCGTTAGCCGCCAAGACACGATCATGACCGCTGTTTTCAAAGATCGTGGCAGCGATTTTTATGTCGAGGAACGGACGTGGCACAATCCGATTTCTCAAGGTGACCATGGGGTTGCGACCATAACCTTCTTAGAAAGCGGGTCCGATACAACCTTGGATATATCCTTGTCAGGAAGCTTCC
>CALKJA010000179.1 GCA_937995865.1 uncultured Paracoccaceae bacterium
GGATTACCTGCCCGAATATCCCGACCGCGTCGGGCTGATCGCGGCCATGCTTTTCGCCCATGAGCTGACGCATATCTGGCAGTGGCAGAACCGAAAGATAACGCGCTATCATCCGTTTAAAGCGGCCATCGAACACGTGCGGTCCGACGATCCCTATCTCTTTGATCCAGAGACGACACAACCGTTTCTTAGCTATGGGTACGAACAGCAGGCCGGGTTGGTCGAGGAATATGTATGCTGTTCCGCGTTGGACCCTGAGGGTGCGCGCACGGAACGGCTCAAAGCCCTGATTTCGCAGGCTATTCCCGTTGGTGAGTTACCCCGTTTCGAGACATTCATCGCATGGCCAGAGGCCCCGCGTAGGGGACTATGCAGCTAATTACGCGCCCAATTTGAGCGTCAGTTCCCACAGCGCATCCGGCACATCCACCGTTTCCATCGGTGCGCGTGAAGCACCCGGCAGACGCGCGCCCGGCTGTGCCTCAACCGCGGCTTTAAGATCGGCCAGTTGCGCTGCAAACTCATCCGAAAAAGTACCCGGATCAACGATCACATAGGTTTGACCTAAATCATGGGGAGGCCCATCAGCAAGCTTCAACCCTTTGACATCACGTGAAGAAACAGAGCCGGTGAGGGCTGAGGCCATGACCTCTACCAACAATCCCAACCCCCAGCCTTTATAGGCCGCCGCAGAGGCAAGAGAGCCTGCCAACGCCGCTTCAGGGTCTGTTGTTGGGACGCCGTCCGCATCCACAGCCCAGCCCAATGGGATTGCCTCACCGGCCGCTTTTGCCATTGTGATCTTGCCCAGTGCCACGGCGCTGGTGGAGCTGTCATAATGTAGCGCAAGCCCGTCCGGCCCCGGCACTGAAAACGCGAGGGGGTTGGTGCCCAACACCCGTTTGGATCCGCCCGGCGGCGCAACGATGGCCGAAGCATTTGTTAACCCAATCGCGATACACCCGGCTCGTGCGATTTGTTCAGTGAAATACCCCAAAGACGTGCATGTGTGAGAATGCGCGACTGAAAGCACCGCAATCCCCTGCGCTTGCGCGGTTTTTATCCCGGTGTCCAAAGCCCTCGCAAAGGCAGGTTGCGCGAAACCAAAGCGCGCATCAGCAAGCACTGCACCGGGCTTTGGTTTACTAATCAATGGCTCAACAGATCCGCTGACCCGACCAGATGCAAGCTGGAGGCAATAGCTCTCAAGATAGTAAAGCCCGCAAATGACATTGCCATGCGCCTCAGAATGGGCGGTTGCATCCGCCACATGGCCCGCGATCCAAGGGGCAGCCCCATACGTTTCCAGCGCTGCACGGGCCGCTTCACGAATATTGGGCACAGTTACAATTGCCATGTTAGCTTTCCTTGATCTGCCCGCCAACCAATCGCAGGCGGCGGTCCATTCGGGCGGCAAGTGCCGGGTTATGTGTGGCCACTAGGGCGGCCATTCCATCGTTCCGAGCCAGCTTAAGAAGCGCCGAAAACACGGTGTCAGAGGTCTCGGGATCAAGGTTTCCGGTTGGCTCATCCGCCAGTAAGACCTTGGGCGCATTGGCCACAGCACGGCAAAACGCAACGCGCTGTTGCTCACCGCCTGACAACTCGGCCGGGCGGTGCTCTGCGCGCCCCTTTAACCCAACCTCAGCCAGCAGCATGTGCGCACGTTCCGTCGCCTCACGTCGCGTTGCCCCGGCAGTGAGCTGCGGCAGCATGATGTTCTCAAGCGCCGTGAACTCGGGCAGAAGGTGATGAAATTGATAGACAAATCCCAGCGTTGCCCGGCGTAGCGCGGTGCGTTGGCGATCAGCTTTTCCAGCCTCAACGCCGTCGACACTCACCCGGCCCGCATCAGGCGTATCGAGCAACCCCGCGATGTGCAAAAGCGTGGATTTCCCAGATCCGGATGGCGCCTCAAGCGCCACAATTTCACCTGTGTTCAAGGTCAGATCAAGCCGATCCAAAACCTTGATCTCATTGGGTTTCCCAAGATGGTAACCTTTGGAAATACCTGACAATTCAAGCACTTTACTCATAGCGAAGCGCCTCAACCGGGTTCAGCCGTGCGGCAGCGCGCGCCGGGAAAATTGTGACCGTAAAGGACAAAAACAACGACAACGCGATTGAGCGGAACACATCCCAAGCGCGCAGTTCTGCGGGCAGCTCGTAAAGCCCACGGATGGATGGATCCCACACCCCTCCTCCGCTGAAGTAATTGACCACGCTAAAGATCTCTTGGATCCATACCACAAAGGCCACGCCAAGAATGACACCCAGCGCCGTCCCTACCAGCCCGATACCTGCACCGCAGAGGAAAAAGATACGCATCACAGCGCCCTCACTCATCCCAATTGTGCGTAAAATACCAATATCGCCGCCCTTGTTTTTGACCAACATGATGATGCCCGAGACGATATTCATCGCGGCCAAAAGAACCAGCACAGACAAGATGATAAACATCACGTTGTCTTCGACAGTAAGCGCGCGCAGAAAGCTTGAAGCCGCGTCCTGCCAAGTCCAAATCACCGCGCGGTCGCCGCCTGCGCGGATCAACGCTGCGTTGAGTGTTTCAACCTCTTCAGGGCGGTCCACCATAACTTCAATCTCATCGGCAACACCATCGCGGTTGAAGTAAAGCTGCGCTTCTTCAAACGGCATATAGATGCGGGTGCGGTCGATATCATAGCGACCAGCTGTAAAGATGTAGGTCACGGTATAGGATTTCACGCGAGGGCTCGTGCCAAAGGCGGTGCGCACCCCATTGGGCGAAATAAGCTTGATCCTGTCCCCGATCGACAACCCAAGCTCACGCGCAATGCCTGACCCGATTGCCACGCCCGCTAGGAAATCCTCGAGCGATCCAACAAATGCCTCCGGCTGGACGATCCGGGGGATACCGGCAAGATCATCGGCGGTGATACCATACACCTCGGCCCCGGCATTGCGATCGCCGAAATTGGCCATCACCTGTCCGCGCACTAGGGGTGCCGCCCGGGTCACGCCCTCAAGCGAAAGAATGCGGGCGGCCATTTCTTCGTAATTTGAAATCACCCGATCAGGTGGGCCAACTTCCGCGAATACCGGCGCGTTGTAGACCGTAACATGTGCGTTGGCCCCAAGGATCGTATCAACGAAATCGGCCCTAAAGCCAGAACGCACTGCCAGTGTGATGATCAAAGCTGCAACCGCCAGCATGATCCCAATGACGCTGATCCATGTCATCACGCTGACACCACCTTCGGCCCGGCGAGAGCGCGCATAACGCCACGCAATCATCCATTCATGCGCCGCAAATGGGCGCGCTGCAGGGTGGGTCATGTTTTGGCCTCCTGCGCCTTGCGATATGCATCGCGCGCTTGTTCTAATTTTGCCAATAGGCGGGGAGCTGCTGCAGCCGCGTCGTGGATTGGATGCAATGCGGCAAGCACGCGCCCTTGCTGGACAACAATGATCGTCGCTCCAAGATACCGTTCATGGTTCAGCACAAAGCGCGGAAGATCTAGTGCAAATGAGACCTCCATGCCCGGATCGCTGAGCAGCGTATAAGGGAGTGCAAGCCGGTGCACTGCCTCTCGTTGGTCTTGGGTGGTCGCACCGGCTGAAATGCCAAACACATCGCGAATGCCTGCGGCGCGGATCATGTCATACGAATCGCGAAAAGAGCAGGCAAGCGCGGTTGCGCTGTCTGCTTGATCAACCTCGTTCCAGCCCTCGGGGAACGCAACACCGGGGCGCCCCATGAGTGGATATGTAAAGATCACATAAGGCGCTGTCAGAGCGCCAAGATCTACAACCGTTCCATCATCTGCGGCCAGCTGAATCGCAGGGACCTGTTTGTTCATCGCGGCCCGGATGTTGCCTTCGTATTCAACAAAAGGCGCTTCGTCCTCTTCTTCCTCTTCAAACGCTTGGCCCTCACCAGCCGCATGCACCGCAGCATGTTGCATCCCCAAAGTCTCAGCGTCCGCTGCCCTTCTTTTTTGGCGGCGGCGGAGTGGCCAACCCAGGATACCCCAGAGCATCGACCAAATGCCCCAACCGCCCACAAAGCCCACTGCTGTAAAGGCAGCGCCTTCCGCAGTGAGTGGTACAGCAGGTTTGAAATCATCCAGCGTATTTTGGGCCAAGGCAGGATCCGCAACACGATAGGCTTGGGCCAAACGTCCGAATGACCCCGCATCTCTAAAACTGTCTAGATTGCCACCGAGCCGCTCAAAAAGTGAAATCTCATTGATCGATTTGCGCGCCGCCTCTGCGCCTGCGCGTGAGGCCGAGAGATCCTCCAGATAATCGTCCCGGCTCATATCCAAAGCGGCGGCCGATGCATCGATTTCAGCGACTTGGACCTCAAGCTGATCCACCTTGCCAGCAAGGCGCTGCAAGTACTGCTGCGCGAATTCAGGGAACTGCGACAGGGACGCGGCCCCGGTAAGGCCGAACGCAAAGGCAAGGACGCGTGTGATCATCTGCTCGAACCCGCTTCGTGGTTTTCAGGGACCATAGCCCAGTCCGGCGACCACGTAAAATCCCTCGGCTATAGATTTCACATAAGCCGTTGCGTTTCGTCTCTACGGTCAGTCTTTGTCAGCGGCGTCAGAGGTTGTAGATGCCAACAACCCGTTCAACTGCAGCCTCAGGGGTCAGATCTTCGCTCTCACCAGTTTTACGCGATGTCAGCTCAACCACCCCATTCTTCAACCCACGCGGCCCCACGGTGATCCGCCACGGCAGCCCGATCAGATCCATTGTTGCGAACTTGCCCCCTGCCCGCTCCTTACGGTCATCATAGAGCGGTTCCAGCCCTGCGTGGGTGAGCTGTGCATATAGGCTTTCGCAAGCGGCGTCCGCCTCATCATCGCCTTGCTTGAGGTTCACAATCCCACAATGGAACGGCGTGACGCCTTCTGGCCATATGATGCCCTTGTCATCATGGGACGCTTCGATGATGGCTCCGAGCAAGCGTGACACGCCAATCCCGTGCGACCCCATATGGACCGGCGTGGGTTTGCCGTCTGGCCCCTGCACTGTGGCCCCCATCTTTTCGGAATATTTGGTGCCGAAATAAAAGATCTGCCCCACTTCGATACCCCGCGCGACCTTGCGACGCTCCTCGGGAACCTCTTCGAACAGGGCCGCATCATGGGTCTCATCCGTGCGCGCATATTTCGACGTGAACTCTTCAAGAACAGCCTGACATTGCGCGACGTCTCCGTAATCAATGTCACGGTCCCCAAAGGTCAACTCTGTCACCGCGCTGTCATAGAACACTTCGGATTCGCCTGTGTCAGCCAACACAAGAAACTCGTGCGTGTCGTCCCCGCCCATTGCGCCACTATCTGCACGCATTGGGATCGCTTGGAGACCCATCCTCTCATAGGTGCGCAGGTAGCTCACCAGATGGCGATTATAGGCATGCAATGCGTCCTCTTTGGTGAGGTCGAAATTGTAGCCGTCTTTCATATAAAACTCACGGCCCCGCATAATCCCAAATCGCGGGCGGCGTTCATCGCGGAACTTCCACTGAACTTGATACAGGGTCAGCGGCAGTTGTTTGTAGCTGGACACGTGCGAACGGAAAATGTCCGTCAGCTGCTCTTCGTTCGTCGGGCCATACAGCATCTCATGGCCATGCCGGTCTGAGATGCGCAGCATCTCATCGCCAAAATCATCATACCGTCCGCTTTCGCGCCACAGATCAGCAGATTGGATTGTTGGCATAAGAATTGGGATGTGTCCCGCGCGCTCTTGTTCTTCGTCAACGATCCGCTTGATATTATTAAGGACCTTGTAGCCCAAAGGCA
Organism: uncultured Paracoccaceae bacterium; assembly: GCA_937995865.1. Classification (GTDB taxonomy): domain Bacteria; phylum Pseudomonadota; class Alphaproteobacteria; order Rhodobacterales; family Rhodobacteraceae; genus Shimia_B. The sequence goes on from CALKJA010000179.1 coordinate 5,802, forward strand.
GCCAAGAATAGATACCAGAGCTTGCCTGTTTAATCATACCCGCCCGTAACATCAGCCGGTGCGAGACGATCTGGGCATCAGAGGGCGTTTCTTTGAGAACAGGTAGAAAATAGCGGCTCAGGCGCATGGGGCAGCTCCGGAAAATTATGTTCCCAACTCAATAGGTCAGCCCCTTGTCCGCCACAAGCCGCGACTTGAAGAGGCCGCACGCGCGAAACGCACAACCCGCGCTTTCAGATCAAATATTTCACCGTTTGAACAAGGGCGTCATGGATGTTCACAGCGGCGTCAACCGCATGAACCAGCGGCTAAGAAGGGCCGTAAACCTTTGTGACACGGCAGGAAATTTCGTGTCCTACAACCAAGGGAACATTGAATGATGATGACTTATATTAAGAAAGCGACTTTGGCAGCCACCTTTGCAGTGGCCGCATCTGCTGCCACCGCAAATACTATCGTGGATATCGCGGCGTCGGATGAGCGATTTTCAACGCTTGTCGCGGCGGTGAGCGCTGCAGGTTTGGTTGATGCGCTGTCCGGCCCTGGGCCTTTCACCGTTTATGCCCCGGTGAACGATGCATTTGCCGCCCTACCAGAGGGAACGGTGGAAACGCTACTCGCCCCTGCAAATATCGACCAATTGCAAGCCGTCCTGACGTACCACGTGGACGACCGTAAACTGCTTGCAGATGAATTCGCGCCTGGAGCAAACTACTATAAACCACTCAACACGGGCGAGCGGCTTTGCATCGATGCATCGGCATCCGGTGTGTCCATTGCAGACGGAACCGGTCAGTCTGCAAATGTCATCATCGCAAATATTGAGGCAGACAACGGCGTCATCCACGTGATCGACAAAGTGTTACTGCCTGGCACGCGCCCAGCCTGCCACTAAAATCTATCAAAGATCACACGGCGCTCTGGACGGCTTGTTTGGGCTAAAAGTGATCCCATAACGGGCTGCGGAAAATTTCGCAGCCCTTTTGCCTTGCAAAGCATCCTCGAAACCCCGACCTATAGAAGCATTCCCTACTTATGAGGCGCTCATGGGCCTGCCAAGCCGCACACAAACGACCTATTGGGGCATTGCTGCCGTCCTTTTGTCCCTTGCGCTGTGGTATCTAGGGTCGGTCATCATGCCTTTCCTGATCGGGGCGTCCATCGCCTATTTCTTGGATCCAATCGCGGATCGGCTTGAAAGCGCGGGCTGTTCGCGGGTGCTTTCAACGGTTTTGATTTCGGTTGTTGCAGTGCTTATTTTTGTGCTTCTGACTTTGCTCGTGGTGCCCGCTTTGGTGCAGCAGGCGATCAGTCTGTTCAACGCCGCACCCACAATCTTTGCCAATCTACGGGACTTTCTCACCACCCAATATCCGGATCTCATGGTCGAAGACAGCGTCATCCGTCAGTCCCTAGTGTCCATCGGAGAGGCGATCCAAAGCCGTGGTGGCGAATTGATCAACACGCTTTTGTCCTCTGCGGCAGGTGTGCTCAACATCGTTCTGCTCTTTGTCATCGTGCCCGTGGTAGCGTTCTATATGCTGTTGGATTGGGACAATCTGGTTGCTCAAATTGACTCACTCTTGCCGCGCGATCATGTCGAGGACATCCGCAAGATTGCACGCGATGTAGATACGGTTCTGGCAGGCTTTGTGCGTGGCATGGGCACTGTCTGTCTTATCCTTGGCACCTATTACGCCGTAGCTTTGATGCTTGTGGGGCTGCAATTTGGGTTGGTCGTTGGCTTTATCGCAGGGCTTGTGACGTTCATTCCCTATCTTGGTGCACTTATCGGTGGCCTGCTCGCAATTGGGCTGGCGCTTTTTCAATATTGGGGCGGGTATGAGATCAGCGGAGAGATCATCCGCGACAGCACCGATTGGCTGCGCATTGGGCTTGTGGGTGTTATTTTCATGATCGGCCAAGTCATAGAGGGCAATGTGCTTACCCCAAAACTGGTGGGAGGTTCGGTCGGACTGCATCCGGTGTGGTTGCTGCTGGCCCTCTCCGTTTTTGGCGCTCTTTTTGGATTTGTCGGCCTGCTCGTGGCCGTGCCTGTGGCCGCTGCTATTGGCGTGCTCGCGCGGTTCTTTGTGGGGGAATATAAACAAGGACGACTGTATCGAGGTCTCTCGGAGCCAGACGGCGATGACTACTAAGCAGCTAAGTTTTCCGCTTCCGCGGTCCGCCTCTTATGCCGCACAGGACTTTTACCCGGGCCCCGCGACAGCGACCGCACGCGCAATGCTGGCCCGACGGGACCGATGGCCGAACGGGAAACTGATTGTGACTGGTGAAGCCGGTTCTGGGAAAACTCATTTGCTTCATATCTGGGCTACAGAACATGGCGCTGAGGTACTCACTGGCGATATTCCTACACGCAGCGAAACCCCGCTGGCCATTGATGGGGTGAATAGGATTGCGGGCAACGCACACGCCGAAGAGGCCCTGTTTCACCTGCACAACAATATGGCCTCCGCTGGTCTTTCACTGCTGATCTCAGCCCGCGCGGCCCCACAGCATTGGGGCATTCGGCTACCGGATCTGCGCAGCCGAATGGAAGCCACGACCATTGCACCGATTGAACCGGCGGACGATGCCACGCTAAGCGCTATTGTGCTAAAGCAAATGTCTGACCGGCAACTTTCACCTGCGCCGAATGTGGTGCCCTATCTTGTGCGCGCGATGGACAGGTCGTATGCCGAAGCGGCGCGGGTTGTGGATGCCCTTGATACGCTTGCGTTGGCCGAAGGTCGCAACATCACACGTGCGTTGGCGTCTAGGGTGCTGGCCCAAACATAGTGTGTCGTTTTGCACGATATACCTGCCTTGGCGGCCGACCGTCAAAAGCCTGTTACAATCCCCTGCAACCGCAATGCTGTATGCATGAAGGGGCCAAGAGAGACAAAGATGACCCGAGCTGATTTCCTACACGAAGCGGACTACCCTGTTTCAGAGGCTGATTTTGACATCAAAAGCCCGTCACGCTTTCACAATCGCGAGCTGTCTTGGCTGGCGTTCAACTGGCGTGTTTTGGAAGAGGCCGAAAACACACGGGTGCCGCTCCTTGAAAGATTACGCTTTTTGTCGATTTCAGCCACCAACTTGGATGAGTTCTATACAGTGCGCGTGGCGGGTCTGCGCGAGCTGGCTCAAGCCGGAAATACAACACCCGCAGCCGATGGCCTGAGCCCGGCTGACCAGCTGATCCTTATCAACGCGGACGCGCGCAAACTGATGGACCGTCAGCAAAAGACCTATGCCGCGCTGCGTGCTGAAATGGACACGGCAGGCATACACCTTTTGTCTGGCGCAGATCTGACAGGAGAGGACCGTGCCCATCTGGGTGAAGTTTTTGTGACCCAAATTTTTGCGGTCCTGTCGCCCTTGGCCATTGATCCAGCCCACCCGTTCCCTTTTTTGCCAAATACTGGGTTTGCGCTGGCACTCCAGTTAGAACGTAAAGCGGATAAAACGCCGCTGCGTGCGTTGCTACCCGTGCCGTCACAATTACCGCGCTTTTGGCGACTGCCCTCGCCAGAGGGGAAAATCCGTGTGCTTCCGATGGAAGAGATTTTGCTGTTGCATCTCGACAGCCTATTTCCGGGCTACAAAGCCAAAGGCAGCTGCGCGTTCCGTATTCTACGGGACAGCGATCTGGAGCTTGAGGAAGAAGCCGAGGACCTTGTCCGTGAGTTTGAGACCGCGCTCAAGCGCCGCCGTCGCGGCGAAGTGGTTCGGATGAAGCTCTCTGCGGGCGCGCCAAAGGCTTTGCGCAATTTGATTATGGAAGAACTGACCGTCACCGATGACGAGGTGGTTGAGATCGAAGGCCTGATCGGCATGGCTGATTTGTCGGAACTTGTTACGGATGCACGTCCCGATCTGCTGTGGCCGTCGTTTACGCCGCGTGTGCCCGAGCGTGTGCAGGACCACGAGGGGGACATGTTCCGCGCCATCCGGCAAAAGGACATGCTTTTGCATCACCCTTATGAAACCTTCGATATGGTGGTGCGTTTTCTAAAACAGGCCGCTGTGGACCCCAAAGTGGTTGCGATCAAACAGACACTTTACAGGACATCCTATAACAGCCCGATCGTTGACGCGCTGTGCGAAGCGGCTGAAGACGGCAAATCTGTTACCGCACTTGTTGAGCTTAAGGCCCGCTTTGACGAAGCCGCAAATATCCGGCAATCGCGACGGTTGGAACGTGCAGGCGCGCATGTGGTGTATGGCTTCATGACGTTGAAGACCCACGCCAAAATATCAACGGTTGTGCGCCGTGAGGGGTCCGATCTTGTGACCTATACCCATTACGGCACCGGAAATTATCACCCAGGCACGGCGCGAGTGTATACGGATGTAAGCCTTTTCACCTGTGACAAGGCGTTGGGCCGCGATGCGACAAAAGTGATGAATTATCTGTCGGGATATGCGGAGCCGGACAAGCTTGAGAACCTCTCAATCTCGCCGCTGTCACTTAAACCCAAGTTGCTGGAAATGATTGCTGCCGAATGTGACCACGCGGCAAAAGGAAAACCAGCACAAATTTGGGCCAAGATGAATTCGCTTATCGAAGCAGAGGTCATTGATGCGCTGTACGCTGCCAGTCAGGCAGGCGTGAAGATCGATCTCGTGGTGCGCGGCATCTGCGGACTGCGCCCCGGTGTGGCTGGGTTGTCCGAAAACATCCGTGTGAAATCCATTGTTGGACGCTTCCTTGAGCATTCGCGGATCGTGTGTTTTGGCAACGGTCATGGCCTTCCTTCGTCAAAGGCAAAAGTGTTTATTTCCTCTGCGGATTGGATGGGTCGAAATCTAAACCGCCGGGTTGAAACACTCATCGAAATTAGGAACGCAACGGTGAAGGCGCAAATTGTGTCACAGGTCATGGCCGCCAATTTGGCAGATGTCGCCCAAAGCTGGGTCATGAATGCAGATGGTAGTTTTACCCGCGCGCAGATGGGCGAAGACTTTGCTTTCAACTGCCACCGCTTCTTTATGGAGAACCCATCGTTGTCTGGACGCGGCTCTGCAGGTGCGGCGGATGTGCCCAAGCTGACCCACACTTCAGATGATTGATTGACGTCTGCCGCCCGGATTTGCCACAACAGTGACGTCAAACCCAGGGGGACGACATGGACGGAGCGACCGAAAGCCCTGACGATTGGGGCGCCTTTGGGCGACCTTTGTTTGATGATCCCTCTGCACGCGCCCTGAGCCGCGTAGGTGTCATCGATGTTGGATCAAACTCCGTCAGGTTGGTGATCTTTGATGGCGCAGCGCGCTCCCCTGCATATTTCTACAATGAAAAAATCATGTGCGCCCTTGGTGCAGGTCTGGGCGAAACCGGCCATCTCAACCCAAAGGGGCGGCAGCGTGCGCTAGAAGCAATGAAGCGCTTTGCGGTTGTGGCGCGTGCTGCCGGGGTCAAGGATATCTCCGTTGCGGCCACAGCTGCCGTGCGCGATGCCAAAGATGGCCGTGATTTTCGCGCGGATGTAGAGCGTGAAAGCGGTCTAAAAATCTGGATTGTTGACGGCCGCGAGGAAGCGCGCCTTTCAGCTCAGGGTGTGTTGCTGGGTTGGCCTGGCTCTTACGGGCTAGTTTGCGATATCGGCGGCTCCTCAATGGAATTGGCCGAAATTGCGGGCGGGAAAGTTGGCCGCCGGGAAACGTCCGACCTTGGGCCGCTCAAGCTGCGTTCCGCCAAGGGCGGCAAAAAGGGCCGCAAAGCGGTGATCGATGAAACGTTGGACGCGATGCGCGCCGTGTTGGGGGAGCAAAGTAACCGCCTGTTTTTGGTAGGTGGCAGTTGGCGCGCGATTGCGCGGATCGATATGGACCGACGCAACTACCCCCTGCATGTACTGCACGAGTACCGCATGACGGCCAAAGATGTGCGCGCAACAGCCGAGTATGTTGCAAAGTCGGATATGGAGGAATTGCGCCAACGGTGTAGCCTGTCCGCGGCCCGTGCGGATCTTGTCCCGATCGCGTCAGAAGTTCTGGTGCGTTTGGTCCGTAAATTCAAACCCCATGACATCGCGATTTCAGCATATGGCATTCGCGAGGGGCTGCTTTATGAGCAAATGCCCGGACGGCTGAGGGATCGAGACCCTTTGATTGAAGCCTGCCGCTTTGCCGAACAAAAGGATGCTCGGCTGCCCGGTTTTGGGCGCAGGCTCTATCATTTCATCCTGCCCATCTTTCGCAATTTACCCCCACACCGGCTGCGCATCATTCGGGCTGCGTGTCTTTTGCATGATGTAAGCTGGCGCGCTCATCCCGATTACCGGGCGGATGTGTGCTTTGACAACGCCACGCGCGCCAATCTTGGCGGCTTGGGGCACGAAGAACGGGTTTTCATGGGCCTTGCGCTGATGCACCGCTATCGCAACCGCCGCGATGGCACCCGTATTGAGGCACTTGCCCCGATGCTCAAAGACTCAGAATTGCATTTGGCCGAAGTGGTCGGCAAGGCCATCCGTTTTGGCGCGATGCTATGGGCCGAAGCCGATGATACCGGGGCTGAGCTTGCTTGGGCTCCCAAGAAGCGCATTCTCAAATTGACCCTCACAAGAACAGCCGAAGCCTTGTTCGGGGAAGTCGCTGAAGCGCGTTTTCAATCCCTTGCGTCCTCTCTTGAGGCAGAGACCGAAATCAAGATCGCAAAAAAGCTTAGCAGCGCAAAACGCTAGAGCTCCACATCACCGTTTTCACCCGGCTCCGGCAAGGGCAGCAGCTCGGGCGCGTCTAACTTGCGTTGCAAAAGGATATCCCCATTTGGCAACATGACAGGCGGTTCATAATTCGAAAGATCATCCACTTGAGCCAGCATTTCGCGGAACGCAGGCCCCATTTCTTCAAGCATCTGCGTCAAGCTCGGGCCCATCTCTTCGGCCAACTCTTTCATGCCTTCGATAGCCGGCTCTACCTCTGAAAATAGGCCCTCAAAGAAAAGTTTAGCGCCCCGCTCCATTAGGGTCAGACCTTCTTTTGCGTCAGACTCAGCTTCAGCCTCTTGAGCGGAAATGGAAACAGGCGCAAGAAGCGCGGCGATCAATACAAAATGCTTCATGCCAAGAATATAGGCATTTTCACGTAGATTTACAGATCGAGCTCAATCGTCACTGGAAAATGGTCTGACGCCGTCAGCAAAGCGTTCTTCAGTTCAGGTTGGTTGAAGCAATCCACATCCTCAAAGGGATGCCAGATACGCCATTGAGCACCGGGTTTCAGATCGGCCGAAACCATAATGTAATCCAGCAACGCCTGTAAGAACCGCCGCTCCCTGCGCAGCCAAAACCGAGATGTGGTTGGCACCGCAAATCTGGTCGTGAGGGCCTGGGCGGCATGGGGGTCAAACAAGCGTGGCGCATTTTCGCCTAGTACAATTTCGACACCGGACCGCCCAAAAAGCTTTTCATATTCGTCCAGTCCCGGTCCATCGTTGAAATCACCCATAACCAGCAACGCATCGCCATCTTCGAGATGCGCCTCAACCCGGCGCCGAAGCCAAATGCATTGCGCCAGCTGCTTGCGCCGGTTCGCAATGGAAATGCGCATGGCATCTGCGGGACCTTTGGCACCATGCGGCGCTTTGGATTTCGCGTGAACACCAATCAGGCGTAGTGTTTTGCCTTGGGCTTCAACCATCAGCTCAAGCGGCGGCTTGGACCACACAACTGTGTCGGCCTGAGCATCCACATCCAGATCAATCCGTATTTCTGTATCAAACCGAGGAGCATTGGCGCTTTGCGCGGGATCATGGTGCGCCGTCATAACGTCCGGATCGTACAAAAAGGCAATCTCTTGCTGTGTGTCATTGGCAAAGCCAATCGCTGCGGCGCGCGCACGCAAACCAAACCGCGCAGCAAAGCCTTCTAGCGCATAAACGGTATCACGCTGGCGGCTTTGGTCAGGCGCTTCCACCACCATCACCCCGTCCGCATCCATTGCTTTGAAAACGGTCCCCAAAGCTGTGATCTGCTCAGCCCTTGTTACGTCCCGGCGGCCGGACCATCCGTTATCGTCTAACAGTTCCCCATCCGCTCCAAAGAGCTTGTTAAACCATTCGATATTATAGGTCGCAAGCTTCATAGGAGCACCATCAATTCGGGCTTAGCCCCAACTCTTCCCATGCGCGGTTGATCGCGACCATGCGTTTTTCGGCCATCTTTACAGCCTCTTCCGGGACCCCGCGCGCAACAAGTTGATCTGGATGCGTTTCACGGACCAAAGCGCGCCAACGTTTGCGCGCATCTGTGTATGAGGTCCCCGGTGCGATCCCTAAGACCTCATATGGATCCGGTGCAGCATCGGGCACAAACCGCGCGCGCAACGAAGTGAACTCGCGTTCCTGCAGGCCAAAGATATCAGCAACCTCATGCAGAAACGTATCCTCATTGGGGTGATATTGACCGTCCGCCATCGCGATATGAAAGAGGCCCTCCATCAAATCATTGAGCGCGTCCATTTCATCACCGAACATGGCTTTGATCCGTGTGGCATAAGCCTCAAACCCAGCCACATCCGTTCGCGCAAGATTGAAAACGCGCGCGGCGTTTGCTTCTTCACTTGAGGGAATATGAAAGACTTCCCGAAAAGCCGTCACTTCATCGCGTGTTACGTGGCCATCCGCCTTGGCCATCTTGGCTCCAAGCGCAATCACGGCAATTGCAAAGCCAACAGATTTTTCCGGTGGCGTGCGTAAACGGTCAAAAACGGCGCTCAGCCCCTCACCTTGGGCAAGGGCGCTTAATGCTTCAGCTATGCGGGACCAAATCGACATACTGCAAGGTTACCAACCCATATCGCAGAAGTCAGGTCAGGATTTTCTGAAGCAGGATCAAATCCATGTAACGGCCGAATTTATACCCCACTTGGGGCAGCGTCGCGATCCTTGTGTATCCCATAGCCTCGTGAAACTGAGCGCTGCTTTCATTCTCACCTGCAATACCCCCAATCAAAACATGCGCGCCCGCTGCACGCGCATGCTCTTCCAGCGCGGCCAATAAGGTGCGGCCAAGACCCAATCCGCGCGCCGCATGATCAAGATAGAGCGTATGTTCCATTGTCCGGGTATAACCGACCCCACCACGAAACTGACTATAGGTTCCAAAGCCCACGACAGCCCCTCTATGTTCAGCCACCAATACCGGGGCATCGCGAAGGAGCTTCGCCAGATCCGCATCGGTCTTTTCGGCGGAGTTAAAGGTTTGGGCGGTGTCTCGAATGGCTGCGTTCCAAATCCCTTTGATGGTCGCCAGATCTCGTAACGCCGCTGCCCGTATGGTCATGCAAGAACCCTCAGACCGTTGGGTGTATCAATTGTCACTGCAAGGCCCGGCATGCCCGCTTCAAAACGCACAGGCGCGCAATTCATCAAGGGCGTTAAGGCTGCAGCCAAACCCGCTATGTCCGGGTGGCGCACCACAAGCTCAGCAAGCGTGCACCTTTGCTGCGTAAGCTGCGCCATCGGTGGCGGTGTATCCCATTGGATGATGGCTGGGGCACAATTGTCAAAAGGCAAAATACCTGAGCTTGGCACCGCCATTCGCCAACGCAGATCACCGCGCGTCAGGGCGACGGGTTCTCCATATTTAGAACCGAGTGCTGCAAGCGTGGCAGCCATATCATCCGTGCGCATGATCCAGTTGGTCAAACGTGGTGGGCCGGAAAACCTATCCAAATCAAACCAGCGCGGGCGCTCAGGCGCAGTAGCACCGGGATCCGTCGCGATCACCTCAAGGTAATGCGCACCCAGCCCCAACAATTTGTTATGGGTTGAGAATATCGGGTGCTGGCCGCCTTCTTGCAGCGGTACACCCAAGGCACGCTCAACCACAGACGCCCCTTCGCTCAGATTTTCACAGGCAATTGCAACATGGTCCAGCTCTATCATCTTTTCCACATCTCTCCGTTTGCTCCCAGTTAAGGGCATGCGAGGGCGGGCACGCTCGTCCAAAGGACGGCGGGGCCGCGCACGCAGTTCACGCGCGGGCTGCGCGAATGAGTTTCAAGATATCCAGTGCCGCGTCCGGAATGTTGGTACCGGGGCCAAAGATCGCCTTTACGCCTGCCTTTTGCAAATACTCATAGTCTTGCTGCGGGATGACACCCCCGCAGATCACAAGAATATCCTCTGCATCCGCTGCCTTAAGCGCATCAATCAACTTAGGAGCAAGCGTCTTATGACCCGCGGCTTGTGACGAAATCCCAATCACATGTACATCGTTGTCCACGGCGTCCTGAGCGGCTTCCTCCGGTGTTTGAAAGAGTGGGCCTACATCCACGTCGAAGCCGATATCCGCAAAAGCCGTCGCAATTACCTTAGCACCTCGATCGTGCCCGTCTTGGCCCATTTTTACGACCAGCATCCGCGGGCGGCGGCCTTCGTCCTGTGCAAATGCATCAACGGCCTGCTGAATCGCAGCAAACCCTTCGTCGCCCTCATAGGCCGCGCCATACACGCCGGCCAAGGTTTTCACTTCCGCCCGGTGGCGTCCAAATGTGCCTTCCATAGCCAAGGAAATCTCCCCCACCGTAGCCCGCGCCCGCGCGGCCTCTATTGCGGCGGCAAGCAGATTGCCGCCTTCTTCGGCCACCCGACCCAGCTCAAGCAGTGCCGCGTCGCAGGCATTTGCCTCCCGCGACGCGCGAATGCGCTCCAGCTTGGCAACCTGCGCTTCTCGCACAGTGTCATTATCGATATCGCGGATTTCTATGCTGTCTTCCGTCTCAAGCCGGTATTTGTTGACGCCAACGATAACTTCATCGCCACGGTCGATCATCGCCTGACGCCGTGCGGCGCTTTCCTCAATCTTAAGCTTGGGCAAGCCACTGGCCACGGCCTTGGTCATCCCACCCATGTCCTCAATCTCTTCGATCAAAGCCCAAGCTTCATCAGCAAGTTGCTCGGTGAGGCTTTCCACATAATAAGACCCTGCCAAGGGATCGACGACGTTTGTTACGCCGGTCTCTTCTTGCAAGATCAGCTGCGTGTTGCGGGCGATCCGGCTTGAGAAATCTGTTGGCAGAGCAATCGCCTCGTCAAAGGAATTGGTATGCAGCGATTGGGTCCCGCCCAGCACCGCACTCATCGCCTCATAAGCTGTACGCACAATGTTATTATAAGGATCCTGCTCCTGAAGGCTCACACCCGATGTTTGGCAATGGGTCCGAAGCATCATGCTTTTTGGGTTCTTGGGCTCAAAATCCGACATAATGCGATGCCACAGCATGCGTGCCGCGCGGAGTTTAGCGGCCTCCATGAAAAAGTTCATTCCAATCGCAAAGAAGAACGAGAGCCGCCCGGCAAACGCATCCACATCCATGCCCCGCGCCAAAGCGCTGCGCACGTATTCGCGCCCATCAGCAAGCGTGTAGGCAAGCTCTTGAACCAAATTCGCCCCGGCTTCTTGCATATGGTAGCCGCTAATCGAAATGGAGTTGAACTTTGGCATCTCATCCGCCGTATATTCTATGATATCCGCCACAATCCGCATCGAAGGCTCTGGTGGATACACGTATGTGTTACGCACCATAAATTCCTTGAGGATATCGTTTTGGATCGTGCCGGACAGGCGTGCACGCTCCACGCCTTGCTCTTCTCCGGCCACGATAAAGCTTGCCAGCACGGGGATCACCGCGCCGTTCATCGTCATGGAAACACTGACTTTTTCGAGTGGGATGCCATCAAACAGGACTTTCATATCCTCGACACTATCAATCGCCACACCGGCTTTGCCCACATCACCCACCACGCGAGGGTGATCGCTGTCATACCCACGGTGCGTTGCCAGATCGAAGGCCACCGAAACGCCTTGCTGCCCGGCATTCAATGCTTTTCGGTAAAACGCATTCGACTCTTCAGCCGTGGAGAACCCCGCATATTGCCGGATGGTCCAAGGGCGGCCAGCATACATCGTTGCCTTGGGCCCGCGCGTAAACGGAGCAACACCGGGCGTGCCACGGTCAAGACCGGCCGCATCTTCCGGCCCATAAACAGGCTTTACGTTGATCCCTTCAAGCGTTTGCCATGTCAGATCATCCAAAGGTCGTCCGCGCAGCTCTGCTTCGGCACGCTTTTTCCACTCATCATTCATAGCTAAACCTTTCCGTTACGGAAAAATGTCGTGATCTGAGCCCTCTACCCTTCGACGCGGGGCCATAAGTGCCTATGTAGAGCGTAAGAGGAGATCTCAGTTTGAAGAATTTTTGGCCGATCATCGTAACCGCCGCCAGCATCACAGCGGGGCCTTTGGCTGCGCAAGACGAAAACACCGAGACCACGCCGCCCGCCGAAATCGCGATCGGTGCGACCTTGGTGGAGCAATGGATCGGAGCGCCCGAAACAGTATTTGGTGCAGATGTTATCACGCTTGAGGATCTGCGCTGGGTGGCTCGGCCAATCATCGTGTTCGCGGATAGCGCGTTAGATCCAGCGTTCCAAACACAGATGGAACTTTTGACGTCCGAGATCGAAGAGGTCATTGAGCGGGACATCATCCTGATTACCGATACCAATCCCGATGCGGCGTCTGCTTTGCGGACCAAACTGCGGCCGCGTGGGTTCCAGCTTGTCTTGATTGGCAAGGACGGTGGCGTGAAGTTGCGCAAGCCGTTCCCATGGGACATGCGCGAGCTTTCGCGCAGCATCGACAAGATGCCTATGCGCCAGCGGGAGCTGGGAGAGGGCAGCTGACCCTTGCTCCAGATTGCCCACAAAACAGTCACTCGAACTCCATGATCACATCGTCCACAGAAAGGCTATCACCGGCACCGGCATTGATCTTGGACACAACAGATCTCCGCTCTGCGCGTAGAATGTTCTCCATTTTCATCGCTTCCACAGTGCAGAGAGCCTGCCCATCCTGAACCTCATCGCCCACAGCAACGTCGACCTTTACGATCAAGCCGGGCATTGGGCACAAGAGTAACTTGGAAGTATCTGGAGGCAGCTTTTCGGGCATGAGCTCGGCCATTGCCTGTTGCGCGGGGCTGCGCACATGAACTTTGATATCAGCACCCCGGAACCGAATGCGAAAGCCGCTTGTGATCTTGGCAACCTTCAGAATGATTGCGTCCCCGTCCACTATAAGACGCGCAAGGCTTTGGCCCGGTGTCCACGCACTTTCAACACGCAGAGTGCTGCCCTGCATTGTGACGGACGCGCCACCCTGATCAGCTTCGATGCTAAGCGGCAAAACCTGCCCTTGAAGGCTGACCACATAGTCAGATCCGATACGGCGTGTGTGGTTGTCCATCCGACCAGACACCCGCGTGCGGCGAATTTCAGCGACCCGGTGCATCGCCGCGCAGGACGCTGCGACCTTGCGAACCAAATCGTCAGACAACGCAGCGCCGTCAAAGCCTTCGGGGTATTCTTCTTCGATAAAGGCGGTTGTGATGTTGCCCGAACCAAACTTGGGATGATCCATTACGGCGCTCAGGAAGGGAATATTGTGGCCGATCCCTTCAACCTCAAACGCATCTAGCGCATCGCGCATCTCCGCGATCGCCGCGTCGCGCGTGGGTGCCCAAGTGCAAAGCTTAGCGATCATTGGATCATAAAACATGCTGATCTCACCGCCCTCAAAGACGCCGGTATCATTGCGGACGACCCGCGCGTCTTCGGTCACTTCCTCGGGCGGGCGATACCGGGTCAGTCGACCAATAGAGGGAAGAAAATTGCGATAGGGATCTTCCGCATAAAGCCGGCTTTCCATCGCCCAGCC
>CALKJA010000180.1 GCA_937995865.1 uncultured Paracoccaceae bacterium
CCCATGAATGAAGCCGCAACAGGAATTGGTGTCAGTCACGCGAAATTGGACGCGTATCTGACCGAAGCGATTCCGGAGTTTGAGAAGCTGGGCACCGTGACCAAATTTGGCACCGGCCAGTCAAACCCGACATACAAGCTGGAGGCCGCAAGCGGGACCTATGTCCTGCGCAGCAAACCGCCGGGCAAACTGTTGCCCTCTGCGCATGCCGTTGACCGCGAATTTCGTGTGATGGAAGCACTTGCCGAGACCGATGTCCCTGTGCCTGAGATGTTGCACCTGACCTCAGCGCAGACCTCACCCAGTCGGCGTGCGTTTTTTGTGATGCGATATCTGCCGGGGCGTATTTTCTGGGACCCGGCCTTGCCGGATGTGACGCAGCCAGATCGCACGGCAATCTATGACGCGATGAATGCGGCGTTGGCGGCCTTGCATGATGTCGATGTATCGGCCGTTGAGCTGGACGATTTCGGCAGGCCGGGGAATTATTTTGCCCGGCAGTTGGACCGGTGGAGCCGACAATATCTGGCCTCTGTCACGGCACCAAGTGATGCCATGCAAGAGGTGATGGATTGGTTAGAGGCCCAAATGCCCGCTGATGATGGTGCGGTGTCATTGGTGCATGGCGACTGGCGGCTTGACAATATGATCTTCGATCCTGTGGCCCCCCAGATTGCGGGGGTTCTGGATTGGGAACTGTCGACACTGGGCCATCCGATGGCTGATTTGGCCTATCAATGCATGCAATGGCGCTTGCCCAATAAAGGCGACATGCGGGGGCTGGAAGGGGTCGACCGGGCAGCTTTGGGTCTTCCGCATGAGCGCGATTTTGTTGCAGACTACACCCGGCGACGCGGGTTGGATGAGATCGAAAACTGGACGTTCTATCTGGTCTTTGCGGTCTTCCGTCTGGCCGCGATTTTGGCTGGGGTAGCGGCGCGCGCGTCGGCGGGGAATGCCTCAAATCCAGTGATGGCACGCAAATACGGGGCCGCTGTTCCGGCTCTGGCGGCAATGGCTACGATCATTATTCATGAAGGGGCTTAACCCAACATAATACCGACGATCACCATCATCAGGCCAATCACTGACACAAACAGCGCCCCAAGATTGACGGGTAATATGCGCGAGATACGGGCACGCAGTTCTTCGTCGGGCAGGTTGGCCCGCTTGGCGCGGGTGACGGCAACAATGCTGTAAAGGATGCCCACTAGGCCTAAGGCAGACAGGGCTGCACCACTCCAAACGACAATTTCCATTCTGGTCTCCGGGTTTTTCAGGGGCCTAACCTGCACATGTAGCCGCTGCAAGGGTTGCGGCGGTTTTGCTCTGGGGCTAGGGAAGGATGATCACCGAGGAGAGCACGCATGAACGACGATATTACGGATTCCACGACAACCGTTGCAGCGCAAGAGTTGCGGCAATTTATTGAGCGTTTTGAGCGGCTTGACGCTGAAAAGAAAGATATCGCGGATGCTCAGAAAGAGGTGATGGCAGAGGCCAAGGGCCGTGGTTACGACACCAAGGTTTTGCGCAAGGTTGTTGCATTGCGCAAACGCGATGCAAATGATCTGGCCGAGGAAGAAGCTGTGCTGGACATGTATAAGTCCGCGCTAGGTATGTAGCCCTAAGTGAAAGGCAGCATGAGCGTCACGCCATCGATATCGGCAATGACGCTCAGATCGTCTTCATACATTTGGGACATACGTGTTACCGCCTCGGGGGACAGATCGATCAGGCCGATCTCTTCCTCAATTTGATCCCGGATCGCATGGGTTTCCCAGATATCCGCGATCAATTCATGGCGGGCCGCGTTGCTTTGTAATGGATACTCCGCCAAACGGGCTTTCAGCAGGTTTAGCCCCTGCTCTGAGATAATATTAGACAGCAAATCAAGCCCACCCACGATGTCTTGCGCGGGCTCTGCACCGGACACACTGCGGATCAGCTGTTCCCACAAAATCGGGCTATCCTCATTGCACCAAACGACGACGGGCGTGTCAGGCGCAGCTGATTTGATCCGTTTGATGACGTCTGACCATCGCACCTCTTCGGGTTGCATCAAACCGAGATAGGTTTGAAGATCCCCGGGGTTCGCGCGTTTATAGGTTTCCTGCAGAAAGGTCACCGGGTTGCGAATGCTCAGATAAAGCGTGATGTCATCCGCCGGAAACAACTGCCTTAGGCCACGGACTTTTTGTTCGGCCTGCGGATAGAACAACCCATGATCAAATATCCGTTTGGGTATGCAAATGAAATTGTCATTGCTCATAACAACGCGCTGGATGTTGTCGTTTTCAATAATCGTGTCGAGCAGAATTTCGCGGGTATCGGGGGCCGGAGCGGAGCCTGCAAGCCCTTGAATCGTTTCTCTGATGAGGCTGCGATATCGGCTTGGACCTGGTACAGCCGTCCCGCTCTGCAACAGCGTATTGGCATTTTTTAGGATCGATTTGAGCAACCGATCCTCGTCCGTGCAGTTTGCGCCAATATGAAATGCAATCTGCATGTAGTGGGGCCTTCGGTACGTTTCCGGTGGCCATCATAGATGGATTTGGGGCGAGTTAAAATGCTTTCCATCCCTGTGCTGGCCTAGATGGGTGGTTAGCCAGCATCTCATTGCCAACGTCCTCGATTTTTTTGCGTTTTGGTGCGTAAACGGCATTGCGTTAGCGACTTTTCCCCTGCTATACGCCGCGCAGTCGGTGGAAAGACAACGCCATCGCTATTCAGTGCCCCTATAGCTCAGCTGGTAGAGCAACTGATTTGTAATCAGTAGGTCCGCGGTTCGAGTCCGTGTGGGGGCACCATTGAAATCAATGAATTAGTCTATATTTCAAGGCCAATGCTTGTTTGCGGGTAAGCATTGTGGCCATATTTATTTTGCATTTTTTAGTCTCCTGTTTCACGCTGCCGTGAGTTTGGGAGGACTTGATGGGGCATATTAGGCTCGGAACGTTACAGCGCTCCAAGAAGTGGCGTGATGTCATTAGCCTGCTTGATTCGGATGCCAACATCGAGATTATAGCGGAAGCGGCTGCGAGAGCTTCAGAGACCGATCTTAGGCGGGCTTCAGATGATCCTTTCTTCCAGTCTGTAACGCAGCTCCTTGTACGACTGCCACTTTTGGCTCGTTCGCCGGGTTTTGAGGCGGAGATGGCCAAACTGGGCCTTTAGTCCGAGGCTTTGACATCTGTCACAGGGTTACTGGCTGGGCTAAATGCGTCCATCAACCAACAGGCATTCGATACTGGCCATTCCTCCGACGCAGGAGAATTGGCGCGAACCGCTCTTCTGGAAAGTCTGTCGGTTCAACTGAGGGATAAGCTGCCGACGCTTTTCGAGCCAACTCCGCATGAGATCAGAAAAGCCTTGGCGTCATTTTCGGGAGGGCAGGAGTTTTCTACGCTGGCGCGCGATTTCTTTGCTCGTCTATCATACAGATCGCTCGACTATTACTTGAGCCGTGAATTGGCAGACCATATTGGCGTGGACAAACGGTTCGGGAACGATGGCGACCGCATTGCATTCGAGGTTGCGCTACGCCAACACACCTTTGAAGCATCAAAAATTGTTGAAGCCTTTGCGGGCGGCTGGTATGGAAAAACGGTTTGGAAAGAAGACAGCCTAAGCCAAGATAAAATCAACGACTTCACGCGCTACGCGTTCAAGAAAATGGGATCAGAGCTTGGGCAGCGTCGTGCAAACGGCTGAGCACATCGTCACATGTCTGTCGTCTCTACTGGATGGCCGCGGCGATGAGCAATTGCGCTTCGAGGTTGATGGCAAACTGAAGGCAGTTTCGCTGCGCATCGGCCATATCCGCAAAAGTCTTGTGGTGGCGCTACCAGATGTTGCCCTTGATTTGATCGAAATTGCAGCCTTGGTTTATGCCATTGATTCCAGCGTGAGTCGTGGTGGACTAATGGATCAGCAGATGGGCGCGAAATGGCATCGAAGCTTCCACGTGTCGCTACCAGTCCGTAACGTGGCACTTTGGTCGGGGCTAAAGCTTAAAGCGAATTTGGAGGAGACATTGATGTTTCTTTCGGGTGACCGCTTTACGTTTGACTTTATTGAAACTGAAACCAAAGCAGTTCCATCTGAACGATACTTTGATTTTGGCAAGGAGAGTGCTTGGCAACCTGACGGCGTTTTGATGTTCTCTCGCGGTTTGGATTCTTATGCGGGGGCGCTCGAGGAGATTATCGAGCGCAAGCAGAAGGTGGCATTGATCAGTCATTTCTCATCGACCAAGATCGCCCCGATCCAGCGCGACCTTCAAAAGCACATGGCTCAGAAATTAGGGTCACAAATGCTGATGCATTTCCCGATGCGGGTGCCGTTGAAACGGGGGACCAATGCGGAAGGGACCCATCGTGCGCGATCTTTCTTATTTGCTGCGCTGGGCATGGCGACTGCAATTGCTTTCGGACTAAAGCGGGTATCATTCTACGAAAACGGTGTGGTCAGCCTAAATATACCGCCCGTAGGAAATGTACTCGGGACGCGGGCGACACGGACAACGCATCCGCAAACACTGCAGCGTTTTGAGGTTCTGTTCAGCACGGTTTTTGGTCAAGACTTACACGTCGATAACCCCTTCTTCTGGCGTACAAAAACAGCAGTTGTGCAGACGATCGCGCGTCTTGGTATGGCTGATCCAATCGCATTCACGCGGAGCTGCGCAGATGTTCATAATCAAACAAAGCAATATGCCCATTGTGGCCGTTGTTCGCATTGCGTTGATCGCCGTTTTGCTATGTTGGCAGCGGGTCTTGCAGGACATGATCCAGAAGAGGCCTACCGACTTGATCTGATGACAAGCCCGAGGGAGCGTGTCCAAGACAAGGAAGTGGCGCTGTCGTATGTCCGCAGTGCATTTGCCTATGAGACCATAAACGAGGCTGAACTGGTTGCCCAGTTTCCGGCAATTCTGAACGCTGTCGAAAGCCTGGGCGAGCCGCCGGATACCGCGCTCGGACGCATCGTTGATCTGTTAAAGCGGCACGGGTCCTCTGTGGCGACCGCAATGCGCGACGAGATGTCATCGACGCGTCTGGAACTGGCTCCCATAGATAGCCTGCCTGATCTTTTCGGCGCGGCCCAGCGAAGACAATTGTTCACGACAACGCCCGTCGCCCCGAAACCGCAAGACGAGCCTGAACAGGTCTTTGATATTGTCATTGATAAGAAGCGAAAGGTCCTTTGGATCAATGATGCGGTCCAAGTCACAGGTGCGGGATTCAATCTTTTGAACACGCTGGCCGTCGCATTCCTTCGAGGTGCCGGTCAGGGCCTCGATCCGCTCGACTTTCCAACTCTTGGTGCTGGTAAACTTGCGGTCGGTGCGGGCCTTCAGGCCGAGACCGCCGTTCGCCAAGGTGTCAGCCGAACCCGTACTCTGCTGGGGGCCAAGTTTGACTCAGCCGGACTTGATCCTGAGGATGGGAAAATCCTGATCGAGAATATCCCCTGGAGTGGATATCGCTTACGGCCTGATCGGGTGCGGGTCCGCTATTCGACTGACCGCTAAGATCATTCAATGACATCGAAATCGTCATCATCGCTGTCCCGCAAAGGGCCGCGCTTGCGAAACCGAGCGATCAGATCGACCTGCCGTCCAGGGGCCACGGAGCCATAGGATCGGAACGTGGTGAGGACATCCTCATGACCCATGTTTTGCGACCAAGCCTTATAGTCCTCTGGTGTTCGACAGTGGTCCTTTGCCAATTCCGCCAAGGTATCGCGGACACGGTGCGGTGAAAACGGCGGTTGGCCCCGCATCGACAAACGCCTGCTTGAAAATCTTCGCGGCAGACGATGCAGAGCACCAAGGTTCGCGGTCGATGCCGAGGGCCGCAAACTTGCGCTCTGGTCCGACGCCAACACGGGTTTTGGGGAACAGTGGATCAATGTCAGAGAATTGATGATCTTCACGCAGTTGAGTTATCCAATCCCGCAAGATTTGCCCACAAGGCGCGGGCATCGGGAAGAAGGCTGTTGTGAACGTCTTACCAAACTTCGTGTCGACTGACCGCCCGTCAAAATGGACGCAAGCATAGACCAGATCCATGTGACCAAGGCGTATGGTGATCGCGGCCCCTTCGCGCGATCCCGTGAGAAACAAGAACGCCACAAATGCTCTGTTTCGACGCTGCAAAACCGTATCGGTCGGCATGCTGGCGAGCACTTTGCAAGCTTGGGCTGGCGATGGATGCGGTTTCCAGCATGTCGTACGCCGTGTCGCATCGGATTTGCGGTCTGGCGAAAGATAAGCAATTTCTGACCGAGTGATCTTGGATTTATAGCCGGGCTGATCTGCCAACCAGTTCATAAAGGCACTGACTTCGCGCAATATGCCATTGATCGAACTGGCGGATAGTTTACTATTGTTTTGCTGAGAAAAGAGGTGTCGCTTGAAGCTGCGTGCGCGCTCCGAATGAAAGCTGCGAAAATCCTTACCGTTCAGAAAGGCCTCATAGACCGAAACTGCTGCCGCAGATTTGTCGACAGAGGCATCCGAGAGACCCTTAGAGTCCTTTCGCCAGACAAGGTACTTGCGCTTGATGCGAAGGTTATCCGAAGTGTGCTTTTTCATCGGTCTTGGCCTCCATTGCTGAGGTATCATTTAAGGGGGGAGCGGGCTGGGACACTAATCTTGGGTTGGCCTGCTGAACTGTGACCTCGATTTTTGCCCGAATGGCCTCCAAATCAGCCCTGCGCACGACTTTGTTGACGATGCTGCCACAACTCGGACAGAGCGCTTTGAGCATGCCGGTCGTGGGCGTTGCTTGCGTATACTCCGCGAATTTCCCATCCGGTTCTTGGGGGTTTTTGCAGCCAAGGCAAAAGAGATGATGCAGCGCCAATTTGGTTTTAGATTTGGCGCGACGATGGCCGAGGAATTCTTTCAAATCCTTTCCCTTGATCAGCCACGGCACTTTGCTGCGATCCGCAATTAGACCCTTTTCCTTGAGCCAACGAATGACCGTCTGACGATGTCGCCCAACGGCCTGCGCTGCCTCCCAGACCGTATAGAGATAGTGCGTTTTGACCCGGTTCGGGGATGGCAAACGGGGCATTACAACCCCTCCGATGGTAGTGGCCCTGATGTGTTCTGGCAGACTTCCGACGCCTCCCAAGCCTCAACATCGTCCTCGCGATACAAGACTCGTGCCCCGATTTTGAGAAACTTGGGACCTTTTCCCAGCCAGCGCCACTGCTCGAGCGTCCTTGGTGAAAGATGCCACCGCTGCGCCAATTGTTCCTGTGTAATTTTGCTCATGTGACCTCACTAAGCTTCATCGCCAACCGACTAGGTTCGATTGACTTCTGCTAAGAAAGTGAGGTTTTTCGGGCAGAAAATATGTGGTCATTGCTGAAAAAGGTGTGACGAAGTCGGTCGCCAAAGCATTGATATTGCTGCGTTTGAAAGGAGACTTGTGACAAGGCTTAGACGTGCGTGATCATCTTCCGGACACCCAAACGCAGACGACAGGACGGCCGCCGCGAGGTGCCTATTCCGCTGGGGCTGGCATTGTTTCCACAGGCCAACGCACGTGGGCTAGCCACGCATTCGCAGTACAGCGCATCGCTGGATCAAGCGCCTGATGGCGGATGCGGATATCAGCACTACGACCATTTA
Organism: uncultured Paracoccaceae bacterium; assembly: GCA_937995865.1. Lineage (GTDB taxonomy): Bacteria > Pseudomonadota > Alphaproteobacteria > Rhodobacterales > Rhodobacteraceae > Shimia_B. The sequence continues at coordinate 7,649 of CALKJA010000180.1, forward strand.
TGCCAAAGCCAGTGGGGCGGGAGAACAGGGATTGCAACGAGGATGTGGTGACCTGTTGCGCTGTCGGTAATCTGGCGGCAATCGCTGTATGGAGTGCGTACAGAACCTGTACATTTGCTGTACGTACAGGTGGGCGGGATGTTGGGTGGAGAATGGCTCGGGAGGGACGGCCGTTTTGATTTTACTGAGAAAGTTCACGGGGGGTGGCGGATCGACCGGTGGGACGCGGACGTGTTTTTGTCGCTTCAATCGCTATGCAGAATGCGTACAGAAGCTGTACATATGCTGTATGTACAGGTTTGCGGTGGGGGTGGTCTTTATTGTTCCGAAAATGGGGTTAATCGTTGAGTTTTTATCGCTTTGTCCGCAGGCTTAAAAGCGCACTTTACAGGCCTGCAAGTCGCCGTTAACGATTTGTTAACCGAAGTGCTTCTCGTGGGGATTGTGTGGCTTATCTTCGCGTTTTAATCTGTTCGGGTCAGCGAATGTTTCGCTGGCGCAACTGAATGTACACACGTGATACTACGGCGCGCATTGATGCGCGCTCCACGGCCCTTGAAACGCTTTTATGTGACTAAGAAGGAGGTGGTATTGGTGGGTTATTATTCGGTGTACGCAGGCTTGGCATTCTCATTCTTAGTCGGGTCATTGCCCAGTTGGACCTATGCAAACGAAGACGCCGTTGATCTAGCTGTTGAAGTGCTGTTTGTGTTGAGTGTTGCAGATCGCGCAAAATTGAATTGTGATGGGGTGTTGTCCGACGAGGATGCACGAAGTGCTTATTTACTTAGGGTTGACCAGCAGTTTGTGGAACTTGGAGAAACATCGGGTAGCTGGCTCACAGTTCGCTACCCATCTGGAAGATTTAGTCAT
>CALKJA010000181.1 GCA_937995865.1 uncultured Paracoccaceae bacterium
AGGATGGCAGCGCGGATCTGGATTTCGGCAACCTGGCGATCAAAGTCCCGCGCCGAGAGGCGCTGACCTAGCCGTTTCAAACAATGCATCTTCGTTTCGACGCGGCTTCGACGGTGGCGACAAATCAGGTGACGCCTAATGCGCGCCCTAGATCCTTTAAAGCCCGCACCGCTTCGTTGCGGGCTCTGGCATCTGCTCTGTCAGCCTTCCAAAGGTTTGCATTCTTGCGTGGCGGGATGACCGCGTGAGCATTGCGGGCTGCCCACTTGGGCGTTTCGAATGCGCCATCTGCGGTGACACTGCCAAGGTCTTCGCGGGCTGGGATTTGGTTGAGAAGATCAGGCAACATTGGAGCGTCACCTATACGGCTGGTTGTCACTTCAACTGCGCGTATCTCCAGGGTTTCTTCGTCGATCCCACTATGTATCTTGCGCCAAAGGCGGCGTTGGGGGACACCATGTTTGCGCGCATTCCACTCACCTTCTCGCTCAGTCTTGATGCCAACACTCTCTATCAGCAGATGTAGTAGCCGGCTGAAACGCGATAGGGGATGGCGACCGGCAACGTCTTTTGTTCCTGAAATAGGGTGCTGAAGTCTGGCACGGACCGCTCTAACCTCGTAAAGGCCAACAGGCTTTCAACAAAACCTTTGGTCTGCCGCAAAGGTAAGCCAGACAATATCTTGATCGTCTGGCTTGCTTGAATCGCCGCGTTGTTTTCGGCTTGCTGGCAACCGCCGTGTCCGGATGGCTTCGCCTCCCAGGCCATCTCAGCGTCAAACCAGATTGACAGCAAACCAAGCTGCTTCAGGGCCGTGTAATAATCTGACCAGTTCGGGGTCTTGTATGTCGTTGGCGTCCAACTGCTCCTTCACGCCAGTTATCACGCTGGATTTATACAGTGAATCCCAGAGGCCGATTTTTGCAACAAAGCCCCTAAACGTTCATCCGACGCAGCAACATTAGCATAGGCATATTGGACATTGGCTTGTGCCGTTTCTGGCCTTCAAAGACATATTCAGACTTCAACGCCTGCAAAGGTCGGATAATCGACACCAATTCGTCTGTTAGTGGGGCGCGGTGTTCCCCGCCAGTTTGCATCCGCTCGACGGGACAAGTCCACAACCGCGCATCAGTGTCGGTTTCATCCCAACGCATCCCCAAGACTTCGCTTGTTCGTGATCCTTTTAGACAGGTGAGACGTAAAGCGTTGGCGGACATAGCGTTGCGTGTTTTCAAGTCCGCGTAGTACGCCGGGGCATCTTGCCAGCGCATTGCCTTGTGGTGCTTCACCTTGGCCTTTACCTTGGGAAATCCCCCGCGTCCTTGATTCCAGTGACGGGTTTCTCGCCAGACCGGAATCCCTTGGACTTCGCCACATCCAGCACCGTCTTGATCCGCTGGGCAAGACGCTTGGCCGTTTCATGTTTTTCCGTCCAGATAGGTGACAGCCACATCATAACTTCGGGTTGATCAATACTATCCAGCGGCATGCGACCAATTTTTGGGAAAGCATAGTCGCGCAGAGTGTTGATCCATGGCTCGCCATGATTGGCGTTCTTCCAAGTTGGCATTCGTTCAATATGGACCTGTTGTGCAAATTCTTCGAAGGTCGGGATTTCGCGCTGGGCATTAAAGCGGGGGTTTAAGCTCTGCTTTGCCATACGCAGATACTCCAATGCGCGTTCGCGCGCTTTGCTCAGCGTGACCATATCCACAGCACCCAAACCGAAGTCCGTACGCAGTCGCGCGCCCGACGGATCAACAACAAGATTAAGACCGTTACCATTGCCGTGACGCCCAGCGCCTAGATTATCGACCAGCTTCTTTGTCAGCTTACCGGATGGGGCCATCAAATAGTCCACACCATATACCACTTAAAAAATAGTTGTGGGCATCATCGAAAAAAATTCAAGACAAGTGACAAAACGCCCCTAGATCTTAAAAATAAAGCAAAAGGGCCGCCCGGGGCGACCCATCGAGAACGTACAAAAAAGGGAAAGTGGCGGAGGCTCAGGGATTCGAACCCTGGGGACGCTTTCACGCCCGTCGGTTTTCAAGACCGGTGCAATCGACCACTCTGCCAAACCTCCGCTGCCGATCAGATAGCTAAGACCCGAGCCGCGTGCAATGCATAGCCCACGTTGAATTGTGCGAATTTCGCAGCAACACCCAAGAATTCGCCGAAATTTGGCAACAAGAGCGCTAATCCTTTGCAAATGCGCCCGGTTTCGCTACTTTGTGTCCAAAGGGGAAAACCCCATCGTTCGAGCAGTCCGCCCGCAAAGGGCATCAAGCATGGCAAAGACCCATGCAGATATGAGGCAAAAGATGACAGGATACCTGAGCTTTCGCACCCGCGTAACAGGCTGTGCCGTGGCCGCACTTCTGGTGCTAAGTGCTTGTGATGACGCCGGAAACTTCAGCTTTGGCCAACCCGGAGTCTCCGGAGAGGGTGCCCAAGTCACCCGAGCATCGCAAACAACCAAACTTGTTGAACGCGATATTGAAGCGCCTGAAGTATTTCAAGTGACCTCCGCAGGGCTTTGGGATGGTCGACCTTCGCTTGGTGGCGTTTGGGTTGCTCATCCGGATGTAAATGAGCCTGAGCGTGTGATTGTGCGCAACGAGGCCACGGGCAAATTTGTGATTGGCGCGTTGTTCCGAAAAGAGCGCGAAACTGCGGGCCCCAAGATTCAAGTGTCTTCTGATGCGGCCAATGCTCTTGGCCTGATCGCAGGAGCGCCGGTACAGCTTAACGTGACCGCGTTGCGCCGCGAACAAGCACCCGAAGCTGTGGCCGGGGCAGAAGTTCTCCCCACGCCTGCAAGCGTTGAAACCAGCGCGCTGGACGATCCAATTGCAGCCGCAGCTGCAGCCATCGATGCGGCTGCCCCAAATCCGCAGCCTATCCCGGGAACAGATGCAATAAAAACGCCTGCCCCAACGCCCGTTTCGGCCGCCGGGCCGGTCTCGGCAAGCAGCTTGGATAAGCCATTCGTGCAGATTGGCATCTTCTCAGTCGAAGCAAATGCGCGGCGAACCGCCGATGCCATGCGGCGCGAAGGGGTTACGCCAACTGTTCTTTCGCAACAAATGCAAGGCAAACCGTTCTGGAGAGTTGTCGTTGGCCCGATCCCAACCAAAAGTGATCGTGCTGAGATCTTGAAAACTGTCAAGTCGGCTGGTTTTACTGACGCATACTTCGTCACGAACTAAGGTAACGCCCCTACGGGCGTGCTTGCATCAAAGAGGCCGCCCATGCTGAAACTGCTCGCCCACACTTTGACGGTCATGGCGTTGATCGCGGTTGCGCCTTTTGCGCAAGCCCTCGATACCCGCGCGACTGCCGCTTACGTACTTGATTACACCACCGGCACTGTGATGCTGAACAAAAACGCAGACGAGCCGCTCCCACCTGCCTCTATGTCAAAGCTAATGACGCTGTTGATGACCTTTGAAGCGATCCAACGCGGCACCTTGTCCATCGACGAAAAATTGCCCGTTTCTACACACGCCGCGTCATTTGGTGGTTCCACGATGTTTCTTGACCCCCGTGACCGAGTGAGTGTTGAGGACCTGATCCGCGGTGTAATTGTGCTGTCCGGCAACGATGCCTGTGTGGTGTTGGCCGAAGCGCTGAGCCCTGACGGGACTGAGCCCGGTTTTGCACGCATGATGACCCAGCGCGCCCGTGAGCTTGGCATGATGAATTCAACCTTCCAAAACAGCTCTGGCTGGCCTGCCGCCGGACATCGCATGTCGATGAAAGACCTCGGCATCTTGGCCAAGCACCTAATCGAAGATTTCCCAACCTACTACCCGCTCTTTAATGAGAGGGTCTTTGAATTTGACGGTCGCGCACCTTCAAACACCCGCAACCGCAACCCATTGTTGGGGCTTGGCATCGGCGCAGATGGTTTGAAAACCGGCCATACGCAAGAAGCCGGCTATGGGCTTGTTGGTTCCGCCGAACAAGGCGCGCGGCGGGTGATCTTTGTTATCACCGGCCTACAATCCAATCAGGCTCGTGCCGAAGAGGCGGAAAAAATCGTGAACTGGGCATTTCGCCAATTCGCTGAGCAAGTGGTCGCTCCCGCTGGCACCCGTTTGGCCGAAGCCGAGGTGCATATGGGACGTGATCGGCGTGTTGGGCTCACGATTGCCGAGGATGTGAGCATCCTTGTCCCGACAATCGGCGCGTCTGAGATCGCGGCACATATTCGCTATGACGGCCCCGTACGGGCCCCTATCGCAAAAGGTCAGGAACTTGGCGAGCTCGTTATCTCAGTGCCGGGCTTTGAGGATCTGCACACTCCCCTAATCGCCTCCGAAGCCATCGACGAGGGCGGTTTTGGCCCACGCATGCGCACCACAGCCGATGCGCTACGGCGTCATTTCTTTGCAGATGGCTCCGAAACGGATGCGGCCTCTTGAGCGGTACACCGGGCCTATTTATCAGCTTTGAAGGCATCGACGGTTCTGGAAAATCCACACAAGTTGGGTTGCTGGAAGACCGCCTGCGTGCACAAGGCCAGTCCTGTTTGCGCACCCGCGAACCCGGCGGAAGTCTTGGTGCAGAAGAGATCCGGCGGCTCCTTGTTGAAGGCACGCCTGATCGTTGGAGCGCTGAAACTGAGATCCTACTGTTCACAGCAGCACGGCGCGATCACTTAGAAACATTGATTGAGCCCGCATTGGCGGCGGGCCAGACCGTGATCACCGATCGTTTTGCGGACAGCACTCGCGTGTATCAGGGCGCAACACGCGGCGATCTGCGCGGCACAGTGGATCAGCTCCACACCCTTATGATTAAGCGTGAGCCCGATCTTACAATCATTATTGATATCGACCCGAATGTGGCACTCACACGTGGGTTGGCTCGCGGCTCCGGCGAGGACCGGTTCGAAGATTTTGGCCTTTCGTTTCAAGAGAAGCTACGTGCCGGATTTTTAGCCCTTGCTGAGGCAGAACCGCGTTGTCACGTGATCAATGGCGCGCAAACGCCAGATGAGATTGCAAAGGATGTATGGGCGCTGATATCCCCCCGCCTATGAGCGACGATGCAGCCCCCCAACCAGACAAGCTTGACGGTGCACCCCACCCTCGTGATGCGGCTCGGACTTTCGGGCAAGACGCCGCGCAAGGCGCGTTTTTGGAAGCGTATGCGCAGGACCGGCTCCATCACGGTTGGATGATTACCGGGCCAAAAGGCATCGGAAAAGCCACGCTGGCGTGGCGTATTGCGCGCTTCCTGCTTGCAACGCCGCCCGCACAGGACGATGGCCTGTTTGGCGCGCCTCCTGCACCGACATCTCTGGAAATAGACGCCGAACACCCGGTTGCGCGACGCATGGTTGCGGGATCTGAGCCGGGGCTCTTTAGGCTGACGCGTTCCACCGTTGAGACAACCGGTAAACTCAGCCGCGAGATCCGAGTAGAAGATGTACGCAAGCTCAAAGGCTTCTTTTCGATGTCGGCTGTGGATGGAGGGCGGCGCGTTGTCATCGTGGATGCGGCCGATGAGATGAACCCCAACGCCGCCAATGCGATCCTCAAACTGCTCGAGGAACCACCCGCGCGCGCCATTTTGCTGCTGATCGCGCACCAGCCGTCGCAGCTTTTGCCTACCATCCGTTCGCGATGCCGTGTCTTGCGTTGTGATCCTTTGAACCCGGACGCGCTTGGGGCGGCACTTGAGCAAGCTGATATACATGCTGAAAACCCTCAAGCGCTTACCGCTTTGGCAGCAGGCTCGGCCGGGGTTGCCGTACGGCTTGAAACCGAAGGCGGTGCGGCCCTCTATGGTGCACTTTTAAGCACACTTTCCACCCTGCCCCAGATGGATCGCGGCGCAATTACCAAGCTCGCGGATACCGTTGCCGGGCGCGGAACCGAAGCGCGATTGACACTATTGCTTGATTTGCTGGATATCCTTTTGGCCCGTCTCGCGCGGACCGGGGCTGGCCATCCCCCCAGCCCAGAGGCTGCGAATGGAGAGGCTGACACTTTGGCACGTCTTTCCCCCGATGCGGCCGCCGGGCGCAGTTGGGCGGCTCTTGCGCAAACCTTGGGGGAACGGGCGCGGCGCGGGGCTGCTGTGAACCTTGACCCCTCCACGCTCATCCTTGATACGATGCTTAAAATCGAACGCGAGGCTCCCAAGATTGGCTGATATCCCCCACATCGTCGACAGCCACTGCCACCTTGATTTCCCGGATTTTGAGGGCGAAACGGACGCCCTTGTAGATCGGGCGGCGCAAGCTGGTGTGACCCGGATGGTCACGATTTGCACCAAGCTGCGCACAGAGCCCTCTGTGCGCGCCATCGCCGAGGCCCATGCCCCTGTGTTTTACGCGGCAGGTACACACCCCATGAGCGCAGCGTCTGAGCCAATGGCCACCGTAGACGCGCTGCTCGACATCGCTAAGCACCCTAAAATGGTGGGTATTGGTGAAACCGGGCTGGACTATCATTACACGGCAGAGTCCGCTGATGTGCAAAAAGAAAGCCTTCGCATCCACATCGCTGCAGCCCGCGAAAGCGGTCTTCCCCTGATCATACATGCCCGCGCCGCAGATGAGGATATGGCCCGCATTCTAGCGGATGAGCACGCAAACGGGGCCTTTGGTTGCGTCATGCATTGCTTCTCGTCTTCGCCCGAATTGGCGCGCGCGGCACTTGATCTTGGGTTTTACCTGTCCATGTCCGGTATTGCCGCCTTCCCAAAGTCCAAAGAGTTGCGCGATATCTTTGCAGCCTCGCCCGTGGACCGGATCCTTGTTGAAACGGACGCACCTTATCTTGCACCGCCCCCGCATCGTGGCAAACGCAATGAGCCCGCCTATACGGCCCATACCGCACGTATCGGCGCCGAGACTTTTGGCATGGACTATACTGATTTCGCGGCACAAACCTCGTCCAACTTTGACCGGCTTTTTGCCAAGGCCGCCGCATGGAAACCATAAGGCGCTTTACCATTCTTGGGTGCGGTTCTTCGGGCGGGGTGCCCCGCTTGGGCGGCCATTGGGGCGCATGTGACCCTGAAAACCCCAAGAACCGCCGCCGCCGCTGTTCTCTCTTGATTGAACAGGTTGGGCCAAAGGGTACGACGCGGGTGTTGATCGACGCATCTCCCGATATGCGCGAGCAGCTATTAGATGCGGGCGTGGGAACCTTAGACGCTGTAGTCTTTACGCATTCGCATGCCGATCACGTCCACGGGCTGGATGATCTGCGGATGATTGTCTTTAATACCCGCGCGCGGCTTGCTGTATGGGCCGACGCCGCCACGCGGGCGGATTTGTTCCAGCGTTTCGGTTATGCCTTTATCCAGCCCGAGGGCAGCAACTATCCCCCGATCTTAGATATGTATGATTTGGAAGGACCGATTTCCGTGACAGGCGCAGGCGGCGTGATCGATGTAACACCGTTTGAGGTTGAACATGGGACCATTCCGGCACTTGGGGTGCGGTCCGGCGATGTGGCTTATCTGCCCGATGTCTCAGCGATCCCAGCCACAAGTTGGGATGCCCTTGCTGGGCTCGACACTTGGATCGTTGATGCATTGCGGATTAAACCGCACCCCTCGCACAGCCATCTTGAACAGACATTGAGCTGGATCGAACAGGCCAAACCGCGCCGCGCCGTGCTGACCAACATGCATATTGACCTTGATCACGCTCAAACGGAGGCAGACACGCCCGGCCATGTCACTCCCGCCCATGACGGAATGGTGATCGAGCGCCTCATTTCCACATCAGCGCTGTGAGTTTTTGGGAAATACCACAACGCGCAACAGGCTAAGGCGGCTTTGAAATGCAGGCTCTTCTTGAGGTCATCCTCCCCGTCTTTATCGTAATTGGTTTTGGCTATGTCTCGGTTTGGCGCGGCCTTATAGGCGCCGGCGCGGTCGATACGCTCACCAGTTTCGCCCAACGCTTTGCGATCCCGGTTCTGCTCTTTCAAGCGATTTCAGGGTTGGATTTGACGGCAGCGCTCGACCCACGGTTGTTGATCAGCTTTTACACAGGAGCCACTTGCGGATTTTTCGCTGGGTTCTTAGGCGGAAGGTTTTTGTTTGGGCGGCCCTGGCCAGATTGTGTGGCCATTGGCTTTGTTGGCCTATTCTCGAATTCCGTTCTGTTGGGCATTCCCATCACGGACCGCGCCTATGGCGAGGACGTTCTAGCCTCAACCTATACTATCATCGCGTTTCACGCGCCGTTTTGCTACGCGCTTGGCATCACCGTGATGGAGATCGTACGTGCGGATGGCAAAGGTCCGGCAGGCATTGCACGGGCCGCCGCGACTGCGATGTTCAAGAATTCGCTAATCCTTGCCATCGCCGCGGGGTTTGTCGTGAACCTGACCGGGCTGCCCCTGCCGGGCCCCTTAACCGATGCCGTGAGCATTATTTCCTCTGCGGCCTTACCCGTAGCGCTGTTTGGTTTGGGCGGCGTGTTGGTACGTTACCGGCCTGAGGGCGATTTGCGGATTGTGCTTTATCTCTGCGCAGTGAGTCTTGTGTTTCATCCCGCGCTTGCCTTCACTTTAGCCACGATTATGGATCTGCCGCGTGATGCGTTGCGCGCAGCAGTTTTGACAGGCGCGATGGCCCCGGGGGTCAACAGTTTCATCTTTGCCACCATGTATGGTGTGGGCAAAAGGATTGCAGCCACCTCTGTATTGGTCGCAACTGGATTGTCCATCCTAACCGTTTGGCTTTGGCTGCTGATCTTGCCCTAGCTATTGGGCCGGTTGCAGCGCCGTCGTTGGGACGGCCTTAGACTTGCGCCGTTCCGCGAGCATCAACATTGCAGGCGTCACGATCAAGGTGAGCACCGTGGCAACCACAAGCCCGCCCGCAATGGCCGAAGACAACTCTGTCCACCATTGAGTCGACGGAGCGCCATAGACGATCTCGCGCGTGAAGAAATTGAGGTTCAAGCCAATCACCATTGGCATAAGGCCCAGCGCCGTTGTTACCGATGTCAGGATGACCGGGCGCAAACGCTGTGCTCCGGTGCGTAAAGCCGCTTCTAACGGCGATTGGCCAGAGCGTTTGAGATCGTTGTAGGTATCGATCAGAACGATGTTGTTGTTCACCACGATCCCTGCCAAAGCGATAACCCCGATCCCGCCCATAACGATGCCAAACGGGCGTCCGGTTACGATCAATCCAAGCAATACACCGGCGATCGAAAAGATGATCGCGCTCATCACTACAAACGCCTGAAAGAAGCTGTTGAACTGCAGGACAAGGATCACAAACATCAAAAAGATCGCGGCCCCGAATGCCCCAACAAGGAAGATCATGCTTTCTGCTTGATCCTCAGCCTCGCCTGCGAAACTAAAACTCACACCGTCTGGCAGATCAGCATCATTTAGGGCCGCCGTCAGCGCAATAACCTGATCATTGACCAAAAACTCAGGCGCAACGTTGGCTTCGATGGTTGTCACCCGCTTTTCATCGACGCGGCGGATAATGCCCGTACGCTCAGATGGAGCAAAGGTCACAAAGTTAGAAATCGGCACCAGCCCCGATGTTGTGGGCACCCGCAGGCTTCCAAGCTCTGCCAAGGACCGTTCTTCGCGGGGGAACCGGACCCGTATATCCAACGATCCATCGATATCGTCCGGGCGGTAATCGGCCACGGTGATCCCTTGGGTCAAAAGCTGCACGGCTTGCCCCAAAAGGCTCACATCTGCGCCAAAGCGGGCCGCCTCAGCGCGATTGACAAGAATAGAAACCTCAACACCCGGAACCGGGCGCGTATCGGTCACATCAGTAAACCCACCAACCTGATCCATGATCTCGCGCACCATGGCGACCCCGGCTATCTGGTTATCAGAATTTCTGGCGGTGATTTTCAGGTTTACCGGCTTGCCCGAAGTTGGACCGCCGCTTTCGGTTTGCACTTGCACATCAATGCCCGCGATATCGGCCACGCTTTCGCGGATATCCACACCGATCTCAGCCGCGGTGCGGCGCGTATCCCACGGAGTCAATTCAAGCTGCAGGGTGCCGATCGTTTCCTCATCGCCCTGCCCCGCTGACATCATTGACCGGGCATAGATGCTTGCGATCTCTTCATAGCCAAGCAGCCTGTCTTCCACGGCGCGCACCAGCGCATCGCGCTCAAAGATTGAGAAATTATCGCGTGCGCGCACCTGCACTTGCATGAAATCCGGCTCAACAGACGGAAAGAAACTCACGCCTTTGCCAAACTGCCCATAAGCACCAAAGCCGCCAAGCAGCAGAGCGATAGCCAAAAGCAGCGTGGCTCCGGGGCGCAGGATCGCCCATTCCAGCAATCGCACATAAGCCCCGGTAAAGCCGGCCATGTCGCGCGGATCACCAAGTTCGGCCGCGTGAAGGGACGCTTTTTGTTTGGCCGTTTGTGGCTGCCGCTTGCCGATCAACCCGCCGACAACCGGAATGAAAATCAGGGCCATAAAGAGCGACGCAAAAAGCGTTAGGATCACGGTGATTGGCAAGAATTTCATGAATTCGCCCACCATCCCCGTCCAGAACAGAAGCGGGAAGAACACGCTAAGGGTCGTTGCTGTTGAGGCAATAATCGGCCACGCCATTCGCTTGGCGGCAAAGGAATAAGCTTCGGGCGCGGATGCGCCTTCCTGCAATTTGCGGTCTGCAAGCTCGGTGGTGACGATAGCTCCATCGACAAGCATCCCAACCACAAGGATCAGCGAAAACAGCACCACGATATTCATCGTGAAACCCATGAAATAGAGCCCTGCGACACCCGTCAAAAACGCGCCGGGGATGGCCAGTCCTACCAGCAGCGAGGCGCGCAAACCCAAGGCGTAGACAACCACGATCATCACCAAAGCAATCGCGGCAATCACATTGGCCTCAAGGTCGGTCAGCATGGATTTGACTTGCTCGCTTTCGTCCAGCGTAAAGCGAATTTGCACACTATCGGGCCAATCGGCACGGGCCGTCTCAATCACCTCACGCACTTCGCCGACGGTTTCGATGATATTGGCACCAACGCGCTTTTTGATCTC
>CALKJA010000182.1 GCA_937995865.1 uncultured Paracoccaceae bacterium
ATTATATCGCCGCAATGCAAGAGGCGCGTGTTGACGGTGTCACGTTGAAGGGGATCGTCACCTGCATCCGCCATTTTGGCCCGGAAAAAGCCAAAGCTGCCGCCATCTGTGCCGCTGAAACAAAGGGTGATTTTATCCGAGGCTTTGGCATCGCGGGCGCCGAGCTTATGGGCGCGCCGAAAGATTTCATCTGGTCCTTTGATTGCGCGCGAGAGGCGGGTTTGCACCTAACGGCGCACGCAGGTGAATGGGGCGATGCAGCTTCGGTGCGTGAGTGCTGGAAGGATCTGGGCGTTGAGCGGATTGGCCACGGCGTACGCGCTGCTGAAGATCCTAAGCTTGTCAAAGAACTTGCAGAGGCAGGCGTTACGCTTGAAGTCTGTCCGGGGTCGAATGTGTTCTTGGGCGTATATGACAAGCTTGAGGATCACCCGATCCAAAAGCTGCGCGCGGCCGGAGTGAATGTAACCGTCAGCACCGATGACCCACCGTTTTTCCACACAACCATGACCAAGGAATACGCAGATCTTGAGCGCGTCTTTGGTTGGGGCGACGACGATTTCCGCGCGCTTAACAAAACAGCACTGGCCGCGGCATTCTGCGACACCGATACAAAGGCGCGCGTCGCCAAGCAACTGGAGGCCTGAGAGTATGGGCAAGCTGACAATCGTTGATCACCCTTTGGTGCAGCACAAACTGACTTTGATGCGGGAAAAGGAGACGCCAACGGCGGTTTTCCGCCAGCTCCTCCGCGAGATTAGCCAACTTCTCGCCTATGAAATCACGCGTGAGCTGCCACTGACGCACAAGACGATAAACACCCCGATTGAGCCGATGGAAGCCCCAACGCTAGCTGGCAAAAAGTTGGCGCTGATTTCGATCTTGCGGGCCGGAAATGGCCTTTTGGATGGGGTGTTGGAACTTATCCCTTCGGCGCGGGTTGGGTTCGTAGGTCTTTACCGCGATGAAGAGACGCTAAAGCCCGTACAGTACTATTTTAAAGTGCCTGATGCGATGTCAGAGCGGGTGACGATTGCCGTTGATCCGATGCTAGCCACGGGCAACAGCTCCATTGCGGCGATCGATCTTCTTAAAGAGGCTGGCGCCAAGGATATCCGCTTTTTGTGCTTGCTGGCTGCGCCGGAAGGTATTGAAACGATGCACAAGGCGCACCCGGACGTTGAGATTGTCACAGCTGCTGTGGACAAGCAGTTGAATGAACATGGATATATCGTGCCGGGGCTAGGGGATGCGGGTGATCGTATGTTTGGCACAAAATAGAGTGCAGTGACCTTTACTCGATTGATGTTTTGAGGCATCTTGCAGCCATATATGGTGTCGGGGGACGATCATGCGTCTGTCTTTTATTCTTTCGGTTGCTGCGGTTGCAGGTCTTGGGCTGGGCGTTTCCTATGCCGCCAATGCCAAAACATTGGCAGAAGCGGCATCGCCCGCCAACTTCCCGCCCGCTGATTTCCAGGGCCGGACGTTTGTTGACAATGACGGTTGTGTCTACATGCGCGCCGGTTTCGACGGGAATGTGCAATGGGTTCCGCGCGTCACGCGCTCCCGGACAGTGGTTTGTGGGCAAACGCCGACATTTGGCACAACCCGTGTGGCGGTGGCACCTACAGCTGTAGCGCCCGCTGCGACACCCACGCCCACGCCCGTTGCAACACCTGCACCAACGCCTGTTGCGGTGCCTGTGGCAGCAACCGTTGTGGCCGCCGCGCCTGCGGCCCGCGTTGCCGCAACGCCCGCTCCCCGAGTTGTTCAGCGCGTAGCTGCACCGCCTGCATTGGCCGCACCCCTTGTGGCTGTGACCTCGCCTCAACCGACAACGCCCTTTGCTCAACGTCGTGTCATCAGCTCTGCTGGTAGTAATTGTGCAAATCAACCCGCCTCAAGCCAACCGTTCTTTAACACCGGATCCGGCGTGCGCTGTGGCCCGCAGGTCCAAGACCCTTCGGCTGGCTTCAGGGCTGTCCGGTCTGGTCAAGCTGTGGCCGGTCAAGGTGCGCTTGGCCAAGGCGGAACACTTGGTCAGGGTGATCCCGTTTACACAAGCGTAGGGGCCGCGAGCACAGCGGGTTTGCGGATCGTTCCCGCCGTCCCGCCCGTGCCAGAGGGCTTCCAACGCGTTTGGCAAGATGATCGGTTGAATCCAAACCGTGGTGTTCCGGGCCGAGTGGCGCAGTCGGTGAATGCGCCGAAGCGCGGCTATGACCTGGCATGGACAAGAAACGCACCGCATATTCTGTTTGATCGTAAAACCGGGCTTGTTGTGGGCAATGAATTCCCGGGGCTGGTGTATCCAAATATTGATCCAAGCACGATTGTCGAAGCGGCATCTGTCACGGCGTCAACCAAAGCGGCGCCTGTCGGGGTCCTGACAGCGCAACCCGTGCAACGCACGACAAACGCCGCAGCATTGGTTACGCGTCAGATCCAGCCGCGTGCAGAAGTTTTGACCAACCGGCATGTACAAGCAGCCACATTTGCAAACATCGCTCAGGCCCGTTCGGCGGCGCAGCGTTTGGCGACATCGGGTCTGCGCACACGGATCGGGACATTCACCCGCAATGGTCAGCAGATGCAGGTTTTGGTCTTGGGACCATTCAACAGCGCATCTGAGGTCAATCGCGCGATCGGAACAGCGCGGTCGCTTGGTTTCTCGGGCGCGTACGCGAGCCGCTAAGACTGGCAAATCCCTTGGAGTGAGATCCACTCCCCATCATCAAGATGGGTCACCGGCGCCACGCCAAGAAACGGGTCCGCTTCGATCAAGGCAAGAGTTTCTTCTCCGGTGATATCTATTGCAAACGCATAGGGGCGGGCCGGAACTTTCGTGGCTCGAAACGCAATCAAAAGCGCTTCATCCGGTACCTGCACACGTGGGGCCGTCAGCAGCATCTCTGCATAGGCATCCAGCGCGTCATCTGGCACCGATCCTGTCGTCAAAAGCCGGAATGCCGTTGTTGGACCCGTCGCGCGCAATAGCGCCTCAAGCGGATCAAACAGCCGCGCGCGGGCCATCTCAACGACTGCAAAACCCGCCACTACAGACGGATCGTCATAATCCTCGATCACGTCGCGCCCGATAAGGATATGCCCACCGGGCAGGGAGGCGGTCGTGGCTAAGCCGTTGCGCAACACATGAAATTCTTCGGCGGGTGCGATCGCCGCCTGTAGCCGCCGCAAAGACACCGTGCCAAACGGATCAGTACAAGGCTGCCCAGCGATGCGGGCCGTGCGATCCAAAAGCTGCTGGCCAATTTGGGCGCGGTTCACTTCGGGAACAACGGCAACCGCTTGTTTGATCAGCGCCTCAGGGAGCCAGAAAATTCCAAGCCAAAGGATGGTGGCGGTGGTCAGTGCAAACACAGTCCAACGCACCCGGCCTGTCTTGGGGCGCGAGCGATAGATCGCCTTTTGCACCTGCTCGATGGCGCGGATCATTTCGGGATCTTCGATCTCAAGGGTTTCTTCGTCAGAGCCATCCGGCGCGAAAAGCGCGGGCAGATTACGCGGGTTGACCCGCTGAACCGCCGCAAGAGACCAATGGGTAAGCGGCCGGTCCTGACTGTCTGAGATAACCAATGTGGCGTCACCAAAGGACACGCCCACATCTCGGCGCTGCGCATCCGGTCCGGATCGCCACAAGCCCGACGTTTCAAGCCGGGCGTATTCCTTTAGCGCTGTCATCTATGGGCTGCTCTGCCTGCTTATTAAAACAAGCTTACCGCAAAACCGCCGATGCGACAACTCAGAGCGTTTTAGCCAAGCTCCGCAGTTCAAACTTCTGGATTTTCCCGGTCGAGGTTTTGGGAAGCTCTTGGAACACCACCATCTTGGGCGTCTTGAACCCGGCAAGCTGCGTGCGCGCGAATTTGATCAGCTCCTCGCCGGTGGCGTCTGCGCTGTCCTTTAGCTCTACAAAGGCACAGGGCACCTCGCCCCATTTGTCATCTGGCTTTGCCACGACCGCGCAGAGTGAAACGGCGGGGTGGTGCATAAGTGCGCCCTCAACCTCAACACTTGAGACGTTCTCGCCACCCGAGATGATGATATCCTTGGCGCGATCAGCGATCTGCAAATACCCGTTTGGATGCTTCAAAGCGATATCACCAGAATGGAAATACCCGCCTGCAAAGGCTTCTTCAGTGGCATCTGGGTTTTTAAGATAGCCTTTCATGACAGAATTCCCACGCACCACGACTTCGCCTGTTGCGGTGGCGTCAGCGGGGATTGGGGTCATATCTGACGAAACAACGGTGATGTCTTCCATCATTGGAAAAGCGACACCCTGCTGCGCCTTGATTGCGGCCTTTTCGGCCTGCGGAAGGGTGTTCCAATCCGCGTCCCACAAACATTCCGTTACGTGGCCGTAGGTTTCCGTAAGCCCGTATACTTGTGTGACGTTGAAACCCAGATCCTCAACCGCAACCAAGGTAGCGGCGGCAGGTGGTGCGCCTGCGGTGAACACCTCAACAACGTGGTCAAAGGGGCGGCGCGCTGTATCCGGCGCATTCACGATCATATTAAGAACGATGGGTGCGCTGCCAAAATGTGTCACACCGTGATCGGCAATCGCATCATAAACGGCACCAGGCGTAACGTCCCGGCAGCACACAACTGTGCCTCCAACAAGTGGCATCATCCATGAATGGTTCCATCCGTTACAGTGAAAGAGCGGAACAATGGCCAAAAAGACCGGGTGCAACACCATGCGCCATGAGACGACAGTACCCATCGTCATCAAATAGGCGCCCCGGTGATGGTAGACCACGCCTTTGGGCCGTCCGGTTGTGCCGGACGTGTAGTTGAGTGAGAGGCTTTCCCATTCGTCCTGCGGCATGATCCATTCGAAATCTGCGTCACCGCTGGCCAGCATATCGTCATAGGTTGGGTGACGGCCCGTTGCCGGGTATCCGGCAGCTGCGTCTGGCACTTCAATGAGCTCTGGCTTGGGGCCTTCCATGGCCTCAATAGCGGCTTCGGCAAGCGCAAGGAATTGGGTGTCGGCCAGGACGATCTTTGCCTCACCATGCTCAAAGATATAGGCAACCGTCGCTGTATCGAGACGGGTATTGATTGTGTTCAGGACAGCGCCCGATGCGGGCACGGCAAAATGTGCTTCGACCTGTGCTGGTACGTTGGGGATCAGCGTCGCAACAACATCACCGGGCTGAATGCCGCGCATCGTTAGGGCAGACGCCATGCGCGTTACCCTTAGGTAATAGTCGGCATAGGAATGAGCGGTATCGCCATAGCGCAGTGCCATTCTGTTTGGGAATACTTTTGCCGCTCGCCGCAGATGCGACAGCGGCGTAAGCGGCACGTAATTCGCAGCACGTTTTTCCAAACCTGATTCATCAGCCATCCAGCCCATACATGTCTCCTCCCATTTTGAAGAAAGTTATGGGGCTTGATTGACGGAAAGCAAAGCGCCAATGCTGCCTCTATGATCTATGCCCCCGGACGGAAATTCTTGTTTATCCATATCCCAAAGACGGGGGGTACGTCGCTCGCGCTGGCGCTTGAGGATCGCGCACAGGCCGCCGACATTATGGCAGGCGATACGCCTAAGGCTGTGAAGCGCCGTAAGCGGCTTAAGGGATTGCCCGCGCGCGGGCGGCTTTGGAAGCATTCAACGCTGCGGGATCTGGATGGGTGGCTGGATGACGCGGTGTTAGATACGCTGACCATCTTCACCTTGGTACGCAACCCGTGGGATCGGGCGGTGAGCTACTATCATTGGCTGCGGGTGCAGACGTTCAATCACCCCGCTGTTGAACTGGCACAGACGCATTCGTTTTCAGGCTTTTTGAATCACCCCCATACACAAGCAAGCCTGAGGGCTGGGCCCTACACGAGCTATGTTACGGATGTACACGGGCGAGAGCGCTGCGATCATTTCCTGCGTCTTGAGAACTTGACCGACGATTTAGCGCCTTTGGAAGCAAACTTAGGCGTGAGCCTTCGGATGCCACATGTGAACAAATCTGAGCGCGACGCCGAATACAGGGGATATTACGAC
>CALKJA010000183.1 GCA_937995865.1 uncultured Paracoccaceae bacterium
AATTGAGGCCGATTATCTGGTCGCCTGTGACGGGGCGAGTTCCCCCACACGCGCCATGATGGGCCTTGATTTCGACGGGCGCGTTTTTGAGGACAACTTCCTCATCGCCGACATCAAAATGCAGGCGGATTTTCCGACCGAACGCAGGTTCTGGTTCGACCCGCCCTTCAACCGTGGCGAAACGGCTCTGCTGCACAAACAGCCCGACGATGTCTGGCGTCTTGATTTTCAACTGGGCTGGGACATTGACCGCGCAGCGGAACTCAATCCTGAAAAAATCAGCGAACGGGTTTCGGCGATGATTGGCACGGACATTGAATTTGAACTGGTCTGGACCTCAATCTACACATTCCGTTGCTGCACGATGGAAAAGTACCGCCACGGCCGCGTATTCTTTGCCGGCGACGCGGCCCATCAGGTCAGCCCCTTCGGCGCACGTGGCGCCAATGGCGGGATGCAGGACGTTGATAACCTTGGGTGGAAATTGGCCGCCGTGATCAACGATGGCGCGGATGATACGCTGCTTGATAGCTATCACGACGAACGGAAATATGGCGCGATGGAGAACATCAAGAATTCCAGCCGCACGGCAGACTTTTTGACCCCGCGCAACCCCGCGCACACGCTGTTCCGTGATGCGGTTCTTGATCTGGTAGAACACAATGACTTTGCTCGACCTTTGGTCAATTCCGGTCGTTTGTCAGTGCCCTGCACCTATGATGGCTCAAGCCTGAACACGCAGGATGACTTGCCGAATGGCCCCGCGCGCAGCCGCCCTGGCAGTGCATGCAGTGATGCGCCTTTGGCGGAAGGGTTTTTGCTGGATCAATTTGGGGCAGGTTTTACCGTTCTGGCGATCGACACGGAGCTGCCGGCTGATCTCACATTGGGCGGAGCTGCCGTGACGTCCTTGATCCTCAAGTCTGAGGACGACCCAACAGGTGCATTGCAAGACCGCTATCTTGGCGATGCCAAATCGGCCGTCTACCTCATTCGCCCCGACCAGCACGTGGCGGGACGCTGGGCAAACTTCGACAAGACTCAGGGGGCTGCGGCCATGTCACGCGCTCTCGGAAAGGCCTGATCATGACCGTTTTGAACACCGCACCGAACTTTGAAAAAACCGACGATTTCTACGCCGCCCTCCTCGCCGCCCACGACGGCCTCGCTGAAGCCGAAATCCACGCCCTAAACGCAAGGCTGATCCTCGTCTTGGCAAACCACATCGGAGATCAAGCAGTATTGGAGGCAGCAATTGATATAGCGAAACTCTCGTCTCCCGGGACGTAAATGTAGTAACCTTCAATCAGCGGATATCGGACGGGAGGGAAGGTGAGGCCCAACCCGACTAGGGCCTTCAATTTGTCTGCAATGAGTGAATGTCTGCTCTTGAGAAGCTGCACTGCAGCGGCTCTGAGCTGGGGCAATGGGCTCTTTTGACACATCCGTTGCGTTTTGCACGAATGGTCGCGTTGCCAGTAAAAGGCAAAGCTATGAGTCGCAAAAGGCAAGTTTGGTGCGTTCTCCGTTTTGCAGCGTGCGCAAAATCAATCACTCAGCGATGTGGAAAAGGAAAAACTATTTGTCGCTCCACATCATGTGTGAGACGACACATAGTTCTCCCTTTTACGACAGACCCTTTCCTTTTTCGACTTATAGCCTTTCCTTTGCCGTATTGTGGTGAGGTTAGGGATGGCCTCCCTTTCAAAGTGGTTTTGAGCGAAGCCCATGAGGGCGCTCGTCTCTAAAACCTGCTCCCGGCGAGGGTTGGGGGTAGCAAGTGCAATACAATTCGACGGGATTGGTACGGCCGACAGGCGCAGCCGAGGACACGGCCCGGTCCAATTGTGTTGCAGGCGCGTGGGGACGACGTCCCCTAGCTCTTTTTCATTCAAGGGCGGCGGGAAGCGGACCTTCGCTGCGGGTGCATCACCGATGGATTTGCACTAAACAAGCAGACTTTGGATTGAGTGCTGCCAGGTGCTGGTCGTTACTGTGGTAATCGTTTAAGCGCGGAAACGAGCTTGAGCCGAGGCACAGGGTCCACTCCATCTTGCACTATCAGCGTTGCTATGGTCTGGAAACACTCACGGTTTTGATCTCGAACTTGATTGTGGCGCAAGATGGACTTTTTTCTAGGTATGGTGGGAGGCTCGATTGTCGAGTGGATCGCCGTCACATGTGGCCTTATCAACGTGGTGTTGATCATTCGCCGGTCCATCTGGAACTTCCCCTTCGGCTTTGTGATGGTGACGCTGTATTTCTACATATTCTGGGAATACAAACTTTATAGCGATGCACTCCTCCAACTGTATTTCTTTAGTATCCAGTTTTATGGACTGTGGGTTTGGTTTCACAGACGCGCCTCAGACGGACGGGTTATGGTTGCGCCCTTGTCGCGCAGGAGTTTCGCTGTATATCTTGCGGTAACGGCCTGCGCATGGGTCACCATAAGCTGGCTGATGGGGACGTATACGGATGCCGCAGCCCCCCGTTGGGACGCAGCTGTCGCGGCTATGAGTGTGACGGCACAGTTCTTGATGTCCCGACGCCATTTGGAAAGTTGGCTCTTGTGGATTGCCGTCGATGTTTTGGCAATTGGTCTTTTTTATAGCCGTGACTTAGTCCCGACCGCAGCCCTCTATGTTGTATTCTTAGGCCTTGCGGTGCTCGGCTATCGTCAATGGCGTGGTGCTGCGAAAGCCACATGACCAAGGGATTTTTCCTTGGCAAATTTTTACCCCCGCACAATGGTCATCTCTTCGTGTGTCAGGAAGCCCTAAAGCATGTTGATAAACTGACCGTGCTTGTGTGTAGCCATGACGCAGAACCAATTGATGGCAATCTGCGCGCGGGATGGATGCGCGCTTGTTTAGATCAACTTGAATTTCACGTGGTGCATATGCATCGTGATATTCCCCAAGAGCCAAACGACCATCCGGACTTTTGGCGGATTTGGGAAAAGGCCATTCGCGAGCATCATCCAGACCCAATTGATATTGTCTTTGGATCAGAGACCTATGTCCACGAACTGGCGCAAGTCCTTGGTGCAAAGCCAATTTTCGTCGATCTTGAACGAAAGAAAGTGCCAGTTTCAGGGACCAAGGTCCGAGACGCGTCACACCAATTCTGGGACCATATCCCCTTACCTGTCCGTCCGTATTTCCAAAAGCGCGTCACCTTGGTTGGCCCCGAAAGTACGGGAAAGTCGACCTTGTCACAGCGACTTGCTGAGTATTTTGAGACCAAAGTGATCCCTGAATATGGGCGCGACTATGATGCCCAATTTAGGGTCGGTACAGGTTGGGCCGATGAAGACTTTATGAAAATCGCAGAAGGGCACATCTCACGCGCCGCTGCCATCGCGCCACATGCGGGTCCTATTGTCATTGAAGACACCAATCTTTTGCAGACAGTCGTGTGGTCACAAGCTCTCTTGCAAGACGCATCGCCGGCCCTGACCACGCAGTTGGACGGCTCAGCTCATCCAGACCTGTACTTACTCTTGAGCCCGCAGATGGAGTGGGTTGATGATGGGACGCGGTATCACGCGCTTTTGGAAGAACGGCAGTTGTTTCACGCCCGTCTCAAACATTGGCTGGAAGCGACGGGGGCTACGTGGGTTGAGATCTCGGGATCGACTTGGGATCAACGGCAAGATGAGGCACTCCAAGCGATTGTGGATGCTTTTGGTGACGTGGCCTCATAGATCAAGGTCGCTTGTGTACTGCAAAACCTTGATGTCGGATGTGATGTACTGAACCTGTATCGGCAGATCACCCAATAGCGCATGAAGCGCGAGAATGGCTTTGTCTGCTAACTGCCCCGAACGATTCGACAACGCAAAGTCCAACGTACCATCCGCATTTTGGTGCAGGGCATATTGCGCGATTGGCAGGTTCTTTAAGGCATGTGAGACATCGATATTATTGTGCCACTGGCCGGCGGCTGACTGAAACCGAACGGGTGCGCGCCCAACCAGATCAGCTATCATCGGCTCACCGCTATTTGTGCAAAGGACGCCGTAATCACCTGTCCGGTATCGTAGGAGTGGGAGGCAGAAGTTAAAGCCGCCGGTCACTGTGATCTCACCTCGCGTGCCTGTAGGCAATGCGGTCAGATCGTCCCCAAGCGTTTCAACCCAAAGCTTGTCTTGCAACAGAACGTGCCCGCCTGCACGTTCATCAAAGACACCAATAGGGCCGACTTCGTTCATTGAATAAAGGTCAAGAACTGGACAGGCGAACCAATCCTCAAGCCGGTGGCGCAACCCGTCAGACAACATCATGGAGACGGAAAGCAAGGCACGCGGTTTCCACTGACAGTCGATGTCCAACAGGACATCAAACGACAGCGGGTCGCCTGCGATGAACTCAGGCTGCATCGCATCAATGTAGGCGGCTCTATCGGCCTCATCGCGCCATTCTGCAGGATGCAGATTCAGTTTCACTAACCCGGATTCCCCCATCGTCGGCGTAACTGAAACATACGTAAAACAAGGTTGCTGATGACCTAGGAGCATAACGCCAACTTGCCCCGCTCCATAGGTGGGCACGATGCCAAAGCGTTTCAGCGCCATTTTGTGAAACGACAAATACCGCCCCGCGACTTCGGGGTGTGATGGGACCAACATGCGGTGGCCGGTTGTGCCTGTCGTTTGGAAGTTGATTAGCCGATCTGTTGGCACAGTATCAGGGACAAAGGCCGCGATATCGGCGGCAAGGTCCGCTCTGGAAATGGGGGGGACATCGGACAGACGGTCCGGTGCGGGGCCAAGAGCCCGGTAGAATGGGACAATTTCGTAGCATTGGGCGATGAGGTCTGCGATCCACGTTGACCCAAGGGAACCTTTCGGCGGTGACCCTAAAGCTTGGTCATAGTCTTTGAGCCGCGTGATATCCTCTGCGAGCAGGCGGTTTCCGCTTTGATTGCGGAAGGTGGGCGCATTCGGATGTTCACGCATATGATCGAGGATGTTCCGGCCAGCTGCGCTCAACGTCGGGAAGCGGTCTGCGTCCGATGGGGTGGCCGTTGGCGCGGTGGTCATTCGCGGGTCCATTTATCTGCGGATTCTTGTGCCGCCTTTCGCGCCAATGCCTCGCGCACTTCTTTGGCACGAGCCTCTGCGGCGCGGCTTGCCGAGATCAACCGCATTCTTTCGGTGCCGCTGATGCGGGTCAAACGGTCTTCGGCTTGTGCGGCGCTTTCACCTTCAGGCAAACATCCAAGTTGCGCCAAAACGGAGCGTACCAGTTCTTCGCGGCGTTCGGGAAAATAGACGTATTTATCGGCACGGCCCTGTGCGGCCATTGCGGAGACCACGTTGACGAAAAGGTCTCGCACACTGGTATCGTCTAACGTCAGGGCAGTGAAGCATGGGGCAGAAAGTACCCAAGCGGTGATCATCACCAACTTTTGGGAATTGCGGCGAGTGGCACCCACATCAGTACCAAACGTCGCAAGGTAAGTGGCATCGGTTGAAACGTTCAAGCCGAACAACACATCGTGGACAAGGGCGGCGACATGTACATCGCCAACAGGTCCAAGCTTTGGTTCGGCCAAAAATTCGGGCGGCGTTTCAGTCAACCTGCGCAGGAGCGGTTCAAGGGGGATTTCATGTGTCATAGATCAACCTGCAAACTTTCCGAAAAGCTGGGTAGAAAGACAATCGTCACACGCCATGCTGCGAGACGTCACTTGCATGTCGCGAAAACGACTTGGCAAGGCTTTAACGTGATCTGTTGTCTGCAGTTCTGAAACAGGGATGCCGTAGTCACGGGAGGTAAACCCACATGGCGCGATGATACCGTCTTCATCGATAAAATAGAATGCTTCACCGGGATGGCAGTCGACAATGGACAGTGCTTCGCCACGGCTACTTGCGGCGATCCGGTCAAGGTAAAGATCATTGGCGCAAAGAACGACACCGCGCTCTGCGAGCTCAGCAGTTAGATCAGGCACAGTTGCACGCAAATCTGCGACATCATCCGGTCTTAGGCCATTGCTGGGGAAATACTCGGGTCGGTCGCGCCTGCCCAGTTGATTGAAGGTAACCTCATCGACACCCCAATCGGCCAACGTGCGACACAGAGCTGCAAGATGCGGGACCGTCCGCCGCATCATCACTGCATTCATACGTATCTTTAAAGACGCACCGGATTGTGCACGTTCAGCCACCAACTTGCGCACGGCACTGCATGTCTTCTCAAAACTTCCCGGCACGCCGCGAAGCTGGTCATGAATATTAGCAGGGCCATCGATACTGATCGTCAGCTCGGTGAAGTTGGACAGAATGTGCTGCCGAACGGTCTCGGCGGACAAACGGCTGCCATTGGTCGTTGCACTGATCGCGATGTCGCCCAAAGCTGACAATTGTTCTGACAAAGCCAAAAGCGGGGGCCAGAGGAATGGCTCACCGCCCAGCCAGCTGACATGCAGCGTCTCTTGCCGCTGTTTTGCCAGATCATGGAAAAGGCCGACAACCCGCGCAACTTCGGTGGGGCTTGCTTCGCCTCGCGGAAAGTTGAGGGTCCGATCATAGGCACAGAACCCACAGGCAAAATTGCATTTCGTTGAGATGCGCCACAGTAGGATCATGAGACCATCACGCCCGTTTTGGGCTGTTTGGCGTAATGGCGTCGGCTAAAGTCACGGGCAAAGGCAATGAGTTCTGCGTAGTCAGTCACCGGCGCTATATGCCACCCCTGTTCCTGTTCAGCGCGACCTTTCCAAGGCTGGGTCGCGTGCGGCCAAAGATTCAACGCCATTGTGCCAGCGCCTGCAACCTTCATCGCATTTGCAGACGCGTCCCAGCCAGAGTTGCCACGTTCATCGGTGTCAAACATCGTCGAGATGCCATCGTCGCTGATGATCAAAATATGCACCGCGCGATCTGTTTTTTCGCGGTTAGCGTAGGTGTCCCTCAGTTTGTGGATCGGAAAGGCCGTCCCACCGCCGTAGAACCCCGTCAAGATGCCAAGAATATCGTTTTCGCGGGTTACAAACCCATCAGTACACATGAATTGGTTCTTGCCGCTCCAAAGCGTGGCTTGGACCCGCGATTTAGCCTTCAAGGCAGACAATGCGATGATGGCACCAGCGAGCGTGAGATAGGAAATCTGTTGTGCCGGATTGGGCATCGACCCAGAGCTATCCACATAAATATCCAAATCTACAGGCTGCACCTGCCGGTTGCTTCCCGGCTCTTCGCCGTAGACCCGACGCAGTGTCGTCATGCCGGGAATGGGGTGCGGCGCGTTGGTCAGGCTTTGTAACCAGTCGATCTCATCCAGTGGATCGCCAAGCTCCCATGTTTCCATTCCCTCTAGCTGAGGCTCAGCGGACCGATCTTGTTCGCGGACTGGGAAACGGATCAGATGGGGCAGTGCCTGTTCGCGGTAGTATCTGATGGCGATCTCGACATCGGACAACTTGGCCCCACCAGCACGCAAGATTTCCCCATATTCAAATGGTTCGCGGCGCTGTCCCATTTGTCCCCCTGCATCACTCAGCTCTGAGGGGCCTGATGTATCTGTGTTGGCGTCATCCTCGCCCGTAATTTTGGCATCCTCGGACGGGTGGATCAGGTCATCCAGTTCTCCCGGATCAATGTCACTCATCGCCACGGGCTCGCTGCCTTCGCCAGCCATCGCGGTGTCATGCAACAAACCAGTGACGGTATCTGCGTCTGTATCGTCCAGCAGATAGGGCAAAACTAACGTGGCAAACCGGCTGCCCCCAACCAGCCAATCACTGGCATAGACCCGGACCAACCGCGCACCTAACCACGCTGCGCCAATGAGGTCATCGTCAGAAACCGGCCCGCCAATGCTGCCGCGGGGTAGTCGCCAAAGTTCTTCATAGATGCCAGCGTATAACACCCATAAGTTGCTGGTCTTTTGCCCGCCCTTCGTTTGGCGCTCATGCAATTTGGCATAAACGCCATCCATTTGCAGGCTTTCTTGGCGCTGCAGTCGGTCATTGATCAAAAGATCAGTGTAGAGATTGGCGATCATAGGGGCGTGTGCTTCGAGTGTTGGCAGACCGGCCCGAATACGGGCGAGCAGGCGGAAGTGATCAATGCCTGTCGACGGGGCTAAGACGTGATGCCCGATTTCATGGGCCAAAACTTCTATGGCGAAGTGATCCAGATCAAGATCGCGGACCGTTTCAAGATCAATCACGATGCTTTTGTCAGCCAGCCGGATCATCGCAAAACTACCCGTCAAGCCTTGCGTTACAGCCTCAGCTTTGGTCACGCACAGCGCGGGATCATGCAGACGTGTATATTTGCTCCAATGGGCAAGTGCCCTTGGCCAAGCTTGCCGCCAGATCGTAAGTTGCTTGTCATACGACTGTTTGACCACTGTCATGCCCAGGCCTTCGGCAATGACCTTGGGAATACATAAATCATGTGAGATAAAGGCGATGACACTGCGATACTTTCTGACGTCTCGATGACGCAAAGACCCTCACCAGGCAGGTCAATCGGCACATTTGCGTCGTCGGTCCGGACCCAATGCGACTTGTCAGATTTGAGCCGCTTCTCAGTGCAGTTTCCTTTCTGAGGCAAGTGCTCTCTATCGCTGACTTCTGTAGGACGCAGCGTCGCGCCATAAGCGTCGGCGTGAAGCGAGAATGTTTGCGCGCCATCGGAGACCACAAACATATCATTGACGACAGATATCGTTGGTGGTGCCGCAAAGGACCCATTGAGACCAATAAATGCGCCAATCTGGTGCACAGTATGCGAATTTGATTTATCCGGCGCCCACCACGTGTGCTCTGCGTATTGCTGCGCGAGTGCGGTCCAGTTCTTTTCGCTTTTTGCCCCCATTGCGGCGCAGGCAAGCGCGGGCGGGAGTTGTTCTGCGGCGAATAGTGCAACGTCTCGCAAATGCGCCATGCCCGCCTGCCAACTGCTAATGACGACAAGATGGCGCGCATCCTCAACCGTGTTGACCTTTCTGCCAAGTGACGCCAACAGCGCGAACCATTGATCAAGACGGACACCGTCTTCCTGAGACACCTTCACAGCCGCATTGGAGAGTGTCGCGATTGTGGTCTGCGCGTTCGCCGCGATAGTCGGCGCAAATTGAGGTAAGACGTCACACCACAAACGGTTCATCAGTTGCGTCCGGTGGCCTTGCCCATTCCACCGATGTTCGGTCAGGGTGATCGCCGCATCAAAGATAGCATCAATCGATGCCTCGCCCGCAGTCTTGTCATGCGTCAATATCGCGGTCAGTAATGGATCAGCATGGGTTTCCAGAAACGCTGTAAAGGCCGCGACATCAAAACTTGGGGTACGCGCACGGGCCATCGCCACCCGCGCGTTCAGTTCTGCACGCCTGTCAGAAAGAAGTTCCGTGAAGGCCGGACAAAGAGCCATCAGCGCGACCGCACCCAAAGCAGATAATTCGTGTAGCGCTGATGCAGATATTTACACTTCAATAAATCATCATAAAGCGGACCATAAAGTTTGCGGCCTTTGGTGAGGTCCTTCACAAGGCGCTCGATCTGGGTCAGACGTTGACGCACGTCGCGTTCGCTTAAACCGTGCAGCCCGAGCTCAAATTCTTTCGCAAGGTCGCCAACAGGGTCAGTCCGATCAAGGTCAAGCCGGTCGAATTCCTCATTGGACGTATCAAATAATTCGCGCAACCAGCTTAACCGATCTGTCCGGTAAGCAGCGTTCTGTGGCATCGCGAAATACGGTGCTTCCAGATCGGGGCGCAATTTGTCATTCAGCACAAACGGCAGAACCTGGCGCACGTCGTCCAGTTCAACCTCATCGTTGCCTCGGAAATAAGCGAGGGCCTTAGCAAATTTGAGAAGCGTCATCAGGTTTCGCACCGAAAGGCCGTTGAGCGTCTGGCAACCAATATCTTTCAACCGATCCCGGCCTTCATCTGCAGCAACTGCCTGTCCCCAACCTGCTTTTGAGAGGCGAGCCGTGTCCTTGGTCATATATTCGAATTGTTCGCCAGCGCTTTCAAACAATTCAAACTGACTGCTGAAGAACTCAATACGCCGCCGCACAGCCTCAGGAACAGTGACAGCTCGAACGTCATTAACCATCTGATCGACTTCGCTTTCTTCGAAAATGATCTCAGACGGGATCACTTCTTCTGGTTTGACGTTTTGCTCAATACGCATGAGCAGATCGCCCAAGAACCGAGGATTAAACGAAAGCGCCTGCACAATCACATCAATGCGATCGCGCAGGGCGTCGATCACCTGATAGGTTCCGCCGCCCGCGTCGTCATTGGCCGTTAGATACCAAGCGGCATCCGGACATTCGTAAATTTGGCTTAGGACTTCTGCGTAATTATCGCCCATCACGGTCAAAAGCGCACTTTGGGTGCGGGTTGGAATGCGGTTATACTCATCGATGATCTTGACGCGCATCGACAACCAAGGCCGCCATGCGATTTTGATGTCGTCCATGGACTGTGCCGACACAAGATCAGAGGGCAGAGGATTGCCAAGCAGATCGGAGATCGTCAGCTGCGGATGACCATGTTGCATGCCACGTCTGACATCGCGGGGCGAGTAGCCGGCAATGGCTCCCATCAAGATAGCGCTAGCCGTCTTCCCCCGGCCGGGACCACCGACAAACAAGCACTTGCTGCGCGTAGCAAAGGTCAGCAACGGCAAAAGGGCGTAGCTTGAATAGCTTTGCGCTGATGGCAACGTCAGCCGCGACCCATTGTCCCCGACATTAAATTCGGCAGGCGGCGCGTCATTATATTCGATATCGTAATGCGGGCTGATAATCGCGTGATTGATGATCCAAAAGTATGCTTGGCGCAGCTTTTCATCCAAGGGTGCCCGCGTTGCATTGTCTGTTTCCACCCCAGCTACGGGACCGTCGAACAACTCAGCCACATCGAAGGCAATCGGTTTTCGATCTGGCTTCGGGTTCGTTGGCGACTTGGAGATCATTGAAAACGGATTAAAGGCCATATCGTGTTCCTTCCCGTTTGCGAAAACGGTCGAGCGTTAATTAGGTTTGTTTGTTCGTACGAAACGAGGCATCATCCCATCATTTGTCACGAAGCGCCGAGATTCAAGTCTCGGATTCGTCCACACAGCAGGCATCGGCGCAAAGTGCCGCGAACGACGGTTCCCAGTTGACCGACGTTTCAGTCGACAAAATGCTGCGCTCAGCTTGAATGGCTGCTTCGACGGGCCGCACTGCAGCATGTTGATCCGATAATGAATGGCCGGTAAGGGCCGTCCAGAACAGTCAGATCGTTACAAACCACGGATGATGCTGCACCTTCTCCGATGGCCGCGAAGAGCCCATTCTACCGTATGCTGCGCAAAGCACGAACGTCCGCAACTACAGTCCAACTGGCTAATACCGAAATGGATTGCTGAGCGCTGTTTCGGTCCAAGCAAGGACTTGGCAACGTGCCCAGAGAGCCCTTGATGCATGTCGCTTAAGTGGGAGTCGTCTAAACGCAAATGTCAGATACTGGGTAACAGCACCTCTGTCACAGTCTATTCCCCAAGGTCAGTTAGCGCTGTTTGGATCGCCCTCATCACCACCGGCGTTGCAGCCGCTAAGTCGTTCCCACGGCAAATGGCTGTTGAAAGTGTCTGGGTCAGTCGCCGAACGGCCAGAGGGCGGAACGTCAGTTGCCCTGCGTCGACGTCTCTTGCCACGTCAGGCCAGGTCAGAAAGCCAACACCGCGACCCCGTCTGAGAAAGTGCAGGATGGCGGGGACGGAATTGCTGGTGACATGCACGTCCGGGCTGACCCGCACGCTGAGGATTTCGCCAATCAACCGTGTGTGCATCGACAGCGCGGAACTGGGCAGAGTCAGGTCTTGCCCCGACGAAACTTCATTTCTAAATGTACGATATTAATTTTGCACTTACTTTTCAGTAAGTTAAAAATCTCCCAGACTCCGATTTAAGCCGGACGCCACATCCTAATGTGCCGTCCGGCGTGAATCGCGACTTGTCCGGTCAGAGATGCGACTTCTGTCGGGTAAGACACAACTTCCACCGTTTTGGCGACTTTAGGGGCATTCTACTGATCGAACTGGCTTTCTTCTTCGTTTCCAAGAAGCCGTTCCTGACGAGGGTGTCCGGCACGCCATTGATTCAGCACCTGGGGCGGAAACCTGACAGGATGGATTGCCCTTGCTCCAACCGGCACCGCAATGCGCCGTAGTTCAGGTGCCAAAATTTGCTTATGAGCAGAGCCACCCCATGCAAGTTACTGCAGCCATTTATACTCAGTCTCTTTCCGGATCGACCGATGTTTTGCGC
>CALKJA010000184.1 GCA_937995865.1 uncultured Paracoccaceae bacterium
GTTCGAAGCGCAAGCTGATCAGGCGCGTCCTTGGGTGTAATGCCCGAGCAAAGCCATAGCCTTAATTACAAAGAGGGCGGCGCAAAGTGCGCCGCCCTTTTCTTGCCTAGTGCCGCCCTTCCAAGCGATCGCATGGGGAACGGTAATTCTTTGGGATAGCGCCGCTTCAAGCGAAAAGGGTGACTGTCCAGTTCCGAAATTGGGTGACATTTTTTCAAACTCAGATCCGCATCACCATGCTGACGAAAGCCCTGTAGAGCGGAAATGACGTTTTAAATGCCCAGATTGATGCAGAGGTGCCACAGGGAAAGGTCCGCTTGCCTTGGGGTCGCCACAGTCCTGCCACACAAGATATTGAGGTCATCACACACCGACGCCAATTTTTAGGGCAAGCCTTGGAAGCTTCACTGAAAATACGACACGTCAAGCCCAAAAAGATTCGTTCCGCAAAAACAGGTGCTTGCCCGATGGCCTTAAAGTGGGCACAATCGGGGCAATAATGAGGCACCCGGGTTTAGCAGGTCCGGGATCAAAACATGGGACAAGGCGACCGGCAAAAGTATCGGGGCCGTCCATTATTTGAGGGTTCGGCAGTGACTTCACGGCTCCCAGGCGCGTTCTTGCGTGCATTACTCGTGATTTGGATGATCGCGACACCGGCGTTGTTGTTGCCGGAATTTGGCCCTGACGCAACGCAGGTAGTGGCGCTTGTTGCCCTGTTTGCAGCGATCATCACCTTTATGGAATACGCCTCAAATTACCCTAGCTTGATCGAATTTCGGCACGCTCCGCCATTTAATCGTGTGCGCTTTATTTCCCTGTTTGTAACCGTTTTTCTGCTCACGATAATTGCACGTGGTATGTATGAGCCCACAGCGATCACTGAGTTTGTCGGGGCAATCGGAATGATCATCGGTCATGCCATCGATTTCCCGTATTCGCCTGTCCGGAACATGGTGCTTATGATGCCCGAGGGTTCCCCGGCCGAGCTGATCGAAAATGTCCGCATCGCCGCAGGGATCAGCTATCTATGCTCTTTGCTGTCGCTCGCGATCTTCTTGATCGTCATCCGTGTCTTTCAATGGCCGGGCCGACATGGGACCTTCAACGTTTGGATTAATCTGCCAACATTCGATCCAACAGCAGGTGGAGATGTCGTTGAACGCCTTCAACGAGATGGACGCGTTAACATTGCGTTAGGGTTTTTACTGCCATTCATAATTCCAGCGGTGGTGAAGATTGCGTCGGAGACCTTTGACCCAATTACACTCTCCAATCCGCAAACACTGATTTGGCTGGTGGCGGCATGGGCATTCCTTCCTTCCTCGCTGTTCATGCGCGGTATCGCGATGGGCCGCGTGGCTCAGATGATCGAAGACAAGCGCCGTCAGCGCTACGCCGAATTTGGCGAAGAGGGTGGCGTGCTGGCCTAGCGCTCCTTTTCCTTGCAACGGTCGCTGTCGCAGATCCCCTCCGCATTGCCACTTACAATACAGAGCTTAGCCGCAAAGGCCCGGGTCTCTTGCTGCGTGATATCCTTAGGGGTTCAGCAGATGTGGATCACGTGTTGGCACGCATGGAAGATGTAGGTGCGGATGTTTGGGTGCTCCAAAGCGTCGACTATGATGCCGATGGGCTGACGATTGGAGCCTTCGCCAAGGCGGCGGGTTTTGCCCATTTTTACACATCACGTCCCAACACTGGCTTGCGTAGCAATGTGGATTTGGATGGTGATGGGGTCCGTGATGGTCCCCGCGATGCACAGGGGTATGGTTGGTTTACCGGACAAGGCGGCATGGCGATCCTATCGCGTTATCCAATTATTGATGTGCGAGACTATTCTGCATTGATTTGGGCTGATCTACCTTGGGCAACCTTGCCTGATGGATTCTTCAGCGCTGAGGCTCTATCGGTTCACCGGCTGCCGACCACGGCCCATTGGGCCGTTCAAGTGGATGCCCCGGGCGGTAAGGTGACGGTGCTTGCCGCACATGCAACGCCCCCTGTGTTTGACGGACCTGAGGATCGCAATGGACTGCGCAACGCGGATGAGGCGCGGTTGTTGTGGCATATGGCCGGCGAGGTTGAGTGGCCGTTTGTAATTGCCGCCAATCTGAACCTTGATCCAGAGCGCGGCGATGGACGCCGGGCCGTGATTGCAGAGCTTCTGACCAAGGTGCAAGATCCGTTGCCGGGGCTTGCTACCGTCGACTTTGAGAGGCCTGACGCCGGGCGGATGAGGGTCAGCTATGTGCTGCCCTCACCCAATTTGCGCGTGTTGCGGGCTGGGGTCGCTTGGGAGGCCGCGCCCCTAAGCGGCGAGTTCACCCGCCACCACCCGGTCTGGGTTGACCTGATGCTGGATGGCGGCGGCTAGCACGGCCGTAGCGCTGCTGTCGCGGTGATCCGGGAGCAGATCAGCAAGCGGTTGTGGGTCCATCATATGGGGTGTACGCCAGACATAGCGTTGGGTCACTAAGAACCGCGCCACCGACCAAAACGGGTAAAGCGCATAAAGTGGGAACCACGCCATCGCCGAAGCCTTGACAGGTTGGCCAGCGACATCTGCGATCATGTCGGCCATGTCTTGACCTGTCATCGCGATCCCCGCGTAAGGCACGTCGGCAAACCGCGGCAGTTGATCGCGCTTTTCGGCCAAGCCAACAATTGCACGTGCAAGGTCAGGCAGGAAGGCCCATGTATGGGTCACGTTGAGCGGGCCGGGGTAGCTAAAGCGGCCTTTGCTCAGGTTCTTGATAATCTCGAGATCGAACCAGTTGCCAGAGGCCTCTGTATCTAAGAAATCCCCGGCGCGGACAATGATCGTGCTGGTTGACGAGGCGCGATAGGCGTCTTCGATCTGCTTGCGGATACGGCCATAGAACGTGTCCGGGTTATGGGGTGTATCGACGCCCAGAGTGCGCGGTAGGGACGAGCCAAAGCTGTAAATGTTGCCGGGCATGATGATGGTTGCGCCTGATGCTTCGGCCACCTCGATCACGTCGGTGTGGATTTTGATGGCTTGCTTGCGCCAATCAACCGGGGCCGGGTGCCAACCGTTTACGATGACATGGGCGCCCCATGCCGCATCCCACAAGCTATCCGTTTTGCGGTTAAAGCGGCGAACTTCCCAGCCTGCGTCCTCGAAGGCTATAGCAGTGTTGCGGCCAAAACGGCCCGTTGGGCCAAGGATCAAAGCAATCTGTCTCATCTGTCTATTCCTGTTTGAGTAGCGATGAGGTGAACGTAAGTGAAGGGATCGACGCAAGGAATTGACGAAAAACCTAAGTCTGGTATTCATTTTTGAATGGATGATTTCGTGCGATCTTTGGACTGGGCGTTGGTACAATCCTTTTTGGCGGTGGCTGAAGAGGGTTCGTTAAGTGCAGCCGCACGCCGGATGGGCGCATCGCAGCCGACTGTTGGGCGCCAGATCAAAGCAATGGAAGACGCACTGAACGCCAAGATGTTTGCGCGCCATGCACGGGGCTTTGAATTGACTGAAATGGGCGAGACGATCTTGCCAGCGGCCAAGGCGATGGAACGCGCGATGAATGATATTCGCGTAGCGGCCGCCGCTCAGGAGACCGAGCTGGCAGGCTCGGTACGCATCACAGCCTCGATCAACGTGTCATATTCGATCTTGCCGCCATTGTTGGCCCGTGCCCGGCAGCTTTACCCCGGTATCCAGATTGATCTGGTGGCGACAGATGACAGCGAGAACCTGTTATACGGTGAAAGCGATATCGCGCTGCGGATGTATCGACCCACACAGCTGGATTTGGTGACGCAATATCTGGGCGAGTTGCCGCTTGGGCTGTACGGGGCGAAAAGCTATCTTAAGCGGACCCAGCCGATCCGCAGCTTCGAAGACGTGATGGCCGCTGATCTGGTGGGGCATGACACGCTCACGCGTTTGGTGGATGGGATCAACGAATTTGGAATCCCGGTAAGCCGGTCGGATTTCGCGACACGTACCGATGATGTCTTGGTGCTGTGGGAGCTTGTGCGCGCGGGATGCGGGCTGGGATTTGGACCGTGTGTGCAAGCGGACAGTGATCCGACTATGGTCAAAATCCCGCTGCCAATCGCCATCCCGACATTGCCGATTTGGTTGACCACAAGCGAAGCCATGCGTGGCACGCCGCGTATTCGCGCGATCTGGGAGTTACTCGCTTCGGAGTTCCCAAAACTGGCGACTGCTTGACGCTGCGGGCGCGGGCGGATACCGCCCTTGCGACTGTTTTAGAGGAGCAAACCCATGGCGAACCCATCCATTCTGATCCTGCCCGGCGACGGCATCGGTCCCGAAGTCATGACCGAAGTGCGCAAGGTTATTGATTGGCTCGGCGCGCGAGGCCATGCGTTTGATGTGTCCGAGGATCTTGTTGGCGGCGCGGCTTATGACAAGCACGGCGTTCCGTTGGCAGATGAGACAATGGCCCATGCGCAAGAGGTTGATGCGGTTCTTTTGGGTGCTGTGGGTGGTCCTGCCTATGATGATCTTGATTTCTCGGTCAAACCAGAGCGTGGCTTGCTGCGCCTCCGCAAGGAAATGGACTTATTCGCGAACCTGCGCCCGGCTCAGTGTTTTGACGCACTCGCAGATTTTTCGTCGCTTAAACCCGAGCTTGTGAGCGGTTTGGACATCATGATCGTGCGCGAGCTCACAGCCGGGGTCTATTTCGGTGAGCCGCGCGGCATCTTTGAAGAGGGCAATGAGCGGGTTGGCATCAACACCCAGCGCTACTCGGAATCTGAGATCGAACGCGGCGCGCGTGCGGCTTTCGAATTGGCGATGAAGCGTGACAAACGTCTTTGCTCGATGGAAAAAGCCAACGTGATGGAAAGCGGCATCCTGTGGCGTGAGGTGGTGACCGAAGTATCTAAGGATTACCCTGAGGTCGAGCTATCCCATATGTATGCCGATAACGGTGCAATGCAGTTGGTACGTGCGCCAAAGCAGTTTGATGTCATTTATACAGATAACCTCTTTGGTGATATTCTCTCGGATTGTGCCGCTATGCTGACCGGATCACTTGGCATGCTTCCGTCTGCCTCTCTTGGTGCGCCAATGGCAAACGGGCGACCCAAGGCGATGTATGAGCCAGTGCACGGTTCCGCACCCGACATTACTGGGCAGGGCAAGGCGAACCCGTGTGCATGTATCCTGAGCTTTGCGATGGCGCTGCGCTATTCCTTTGACTTGGGCGATGAAGCGACGCGCCTTGAGGCCGCCGTTGAGAAAGTATTGGCAGATGGCGTGCGTACAGCAGATTTGATGCAAGCTGAGGGCGGTTCGCCTGTCAGCACATCGGAAATGGGTGACGCGGTAGTCGCCGCACTTGAGGCATCTCTTTAAGAGCATTTTCATATCAAGGGGCTAAACCGGGCACGTAACGGAAACGGCGCGTGTATGGCTCTGCCCCTTGATTGGAAAACTGATCCGATTGTTGTGATCGAACAGCGCTGCCTACCGCCCATGCTTCGGGCGGGGGTGGTGCTGTGTCACGCAATGTTGGGGGATGCCGCTCCGCGGGCAAAGTGGCGTCTTGATATGGCGGACGTTGTGGCCGAAGTTGGAAATGCTTTTGACGGCGTGCTTGTTCCAACCGGTTTTGCAATGGGGTGCGATGATGCGGCGCGATGTTCTGAATTAGCACGGCAGATTGAAATCGTCTCCAGAACTGTCTGTGCGGTTGATCCAGGCGATGATCGAGCGGCGCGCGCCGCCACAAATGCAATTGATGCTCAGCTGCTTCCCGCGATCGAAGAGGCGCTTAACCTTGCTCGTGCGGTATTCATTTCAGGCGTTCTTACCAGGCAAGCGACTCACGCACAGATCGCCGGCGCTCGGATGCAAGAGTTGGAAACGCTCAGCCGAACCATTCAACTTGTGTCCATAAACGCATCCATCGAAGCGGCGCGATGCGGAGAAGCGGGGCGCGGATTTGCGGTCATCGCTGACGAAATTCGACGCTTGGCCGGCGCATCCCGAGCCGTGATGCAAAAGGGGTGATGCAACCCGATCAGATCGTGTAACGATGGGGATAGAAGCGGCTCATTTTGGGTGGAACGGACACGAAAAAAGCGCTCATAGCTGAAGAATCGGGCCGCTAGAATTTGAAGCATATCCGCACAAAACCAACAATGTGCCCTTTATCACGCTAGAACAGTCAGGTTTGACCGCTTGAACGCCAGCGCCATCAGCGTATCCTGTGCGCCTAAACAAATAGGTCTGCCCACATGTCCCCCAATCTGCGCGCCGTGCTCATGGCCCTCTTGGCCTTTGCGCTGTTTTCAACCCATGACGTGATCATCAAAATGCTAGGGAGCGATTACTCGGCATTTCAGATCGTTTTCTTTTCGGTGCTGTTCGGGTTTCCGGTGGCGACGGTGCTGTTGCTGCGGGATCAAACCGTAGGAACCCTCATCCCTAAACATCCATATTGGACTGCCGCGCGCACCGTGGCTGCAATCGTGACCGGGGTTTGCGCCTTTTATGCGTTCTCTGTCCTGCCGTTAGCCCAGACCTATGCCATCATTTTTGCGTCCCCGCTTCTTATCACGCTGCTTTCGATCCCAATACTGGGTGAAAAAGTTGGCCTGCGTCGTGGGCTTGCTGTTGTGGTGGGCCTGATCGGAGTGATGGTCGTTTTGCAACCTGGCTCAACTGTGCTTGGGCTTGGACATTTGGCCGCTTTGGGATGCGCGATTGGCGGTGCCGTTGCTTCGGTTATCGTGCGCAAGATTGGCCGCGATGAACGGTCGATCGTGCTCGTGCTTTATCCGTTAGTTGCCAACTTTGCCTTAATGGGTGCGATGATGCCGCTTGTGTACAAGCCCATCCCGGTTGAGCATCTTGGCTTGTTCTTTGTGGTCGCCGCTCTTGCGTTGATTGCGGGGCTTTGCCTTATCTCAGCCTATAAATTTGGTGAGGCCGCGATTGTGGCCCCGATGCAGTATAGCCAAATCCTGTGGGCCACCGGATTCGGGATGCTCCTCTTTGATGAGCGTCCAGATTGGAATACCGCTTTGGGGGCGTGCATTATTATTGGATCCGGGATCTATATCGTCATGCGCGAGGCGAGCTCTGGGAACTCCGAGAATACGCCTGTGCTCCGTACGCGTTCACGCTTTGATGCGGGCGCGGCGCCGCGCGTGTCTACTTGGATCCGGCTGCGCGGGGGCACCCCACAATACGCGCCTGAGCCGTCGTCTCCCGCGCCTGAACCTGTCGTTGAGGATCCACGGCCTTCGATGAAAGGGTTGCCCGGCCGATCCCCGAGGCGCCACTAACCAGCGCCTGAGCTGGGATATGGCTTAGTCGTCCCACCGGATGTCGTACTTCTTGGCGATCTGCCTGATTTGCCCATCGTTAAGTGCGCGCGTTTCAACGCCGCGGAGTAGGATGGCAAGCCGGGCTGTGGCTTCAAGCTCTTCAATCGCATTGCATGCCGCCTCAACAGTTTTCCCGCTGACAACCGGCCCGTGATTGGCCAGCATCACAGCCGCGCGCTTTCCGGCCAGCCCGCGCACCGCATCCCCTATCGCAGGGTCACCGGGCACAAAGAACGGTAGCAGTTTGACGCGCCCCAACTGCATTACGGCATAGGGTGTGAGCGGCGGCAGGAAGTTCTCTTCATTCACGTCCGGCATAAGAGACAATGCGACGGAGTGGTGAGAATGCAAATGCACGACCGCGCCCGCCTGTGAGCGGGTTTCATAGAATGCAGAATGGAGCGGCATTTCTTTGGTGGGGGCATCGCCCCCAATAAACCTGCCGGATGCGTCAAATCTTGACAGGCGAGCAGGATCAAGGGGCCCGAAACTTGTCCCGGTAGGGGACACGAGCAACCCTCCATCCTCGGTCCGGGTTGAGATATTGCCCGTTGAGCCATGCGTCAGCCCCCGTTCAAACAGCGATGCAGCAAGCCTGCAGATTTGTTCGCGAAGAGCAGTTTCTGTCATGCACAGACCGTAGCGAGAGCAAACTTTCGGCACCAGTGCGCACGTGTTCTGGTAGCCCAGAGGCCCACGTGCGCAGATATCGCGCAGTGGTCAGCCTATTTGGGCCGGGACAATGAAGTACCTGAATCAATGGCGGGCACTGTCTAAACGCTGTGAGTTAATCCACCGTCCACACGGATGTTCTGACCGTTAATGTAGCTAGCTGCATCTGAGGCGAGAAAGGCGATGGCTTCGGACAATTCCTTAACCTTTGCATAGCGTCCCGTAGGGATGCGTGCGACGCGGTCTGCTTTCTCAGGCAATGAGTCAATAAAGCCTGGCAGGACGTTGTTCATTCTAAGCCCTGCGGCCGCGTGTTTGTTGATCCAGAGTTTTGTGTATCCGGCCAAAGCCGCGCGGAAAACGGCAGAGGTTGGGAAGTCTGGATCAGGTTCGAACGCTGCAAAAGTGGAAATGTTGACGATGCTGCCCGCGCCTTGGGCACGCAGGATCGGGGTGACGATCCGGGTCATTCGCACAACGTTGAGCATGTAGTAGTCCAGTCCAAGATGCCAATCGTCATCCGTCAGGTCATCGATATCGCCTTTGGGCCCGTGGCCAGTATTGTTGATCACGGCATCAATGCGGCCTGTTTGGTCCATCGCTTTGGCCACAAAGGCTTCAAGATCCGCAGGGATCAGGTTCGATCCGGTGAAGCCAAAGCCTCCGAGATCTTGCCCAAGAGCCTCACCCTTGCCGGAGGAAGACATAACGCCAACCGTCCATCCTTTGTCCGCAAGGCAACGGGCGGCGTCTGCTCCGATCCCGGACCCCCCACCGATGATAAGTGCTGTTTGGGTCATCAGATCTCTTTCTTATCGTTGATGATGGTCATGCTTGCGAGACCCGACTGGCCCAGCGGGACGGCTGCAAAGGGACCACCATGATACATCTGTGCGGGGTCTGTAGGATCGCCGGGGCCTTCGTCTGCCAGAATCTGTGCGGCGAATTGCTCGGCATTGTCGCGCGGCCGGTAGCCCAGATACGCGGCCTTGGTATTGTCCATTGGGTTTCGATCATTGTCAGAGACACCGTAAACCACGGAAAACCCTGTTGTGGGGGTATCGATCGCGCGGGTCACAAGCTGGATGAGATCGCCATAAGAGAGCCATGTCCCGAGGGCTCGCGCATTTGTGACTTGGGCGCATGAGGCGATGCGCATGCATACGGCTTCCAACCCGCGTTTGTCCCAATACATGGAAGCAAGGTCTTCAGCGAAGCATTTTGCGAGCCCATAGAAGGTATCGGGCCGGTGCGCGGCATCGGTGCCAATGGCGTTTTGTCGTTTGTGCATGCCAACCGCGTGGATCGACGACGCGTAAATCACGCGCTTGAGGCCGTTGAGATGTGCGGCTTCCCAGATGTTGTAGGCGCCGATGAAATTGGGTGCGAGCAATTCTTCAAAGCTCCGCTCATCGCCAATCGCTCCGAAATGCACGACCATATCAGCGCCTTTCAAGAGCGCAATTATCGCGCCTTTGTCGGCGAGATCGGCCTGAACATAGCTTTCGTTTGGATACGTGTTTCCAATGTCATCAACGATGTCTGACGACACAAGAGTGCCGATTTTAGACAGCGGTTCTCGCAAGTGTGAGCCAAGGCGGCCAGCGGCGCCAGTCAGGACAAGTTTCATAGGAATGTTCCTTGGGGTTAGGATTTTTGGGGCGGCAGCCCGCTAAATCACGGCTTTTTCCATGTAGGGGCGACCTTCCACGATCCGTTCCATGCTGAACGGGGTCATGTCCAAGCTGCGGTAGCTGCCATGCATCAGCCATTCCGCCGTGGCGCGCCCCATCGCAGGTGATTGTTGAAGCCCGTGCCCAGAAAAACCGTTGAGGAAAGTAAAGTTTGAGATGTCAGGATGGCGGCCCAACACAGCGTTTTGGTCAAACACGTTATAGGCATAATGCCCGGCCCATTCTGTCACCAGCTTGATCCGCTCAAAGGCGGGGATCCGGGTCGCGATGGCGGGCCATGCTTTTTCCATCCACGTATCATCGATCATTGAGAAATCCGTTGGGTCCACCGCTGGATCGTGGTCAGGCGTGGCCCCGGCCAAATAGGTTCTTGGTCCATCCTGACGGACATGAACACCCGATGGGTCAATGGTCAGCGGCAAATCCCGATCCAACGGATCCTCGGCTGAGAAGATCCAAGTATAGCGTTTGCGGGGTTCCACAGGCAGGGCAAGCCCGGCCATTTCTGCCACTGTGGCGGCACGTGGGCCCGCTGCATTCACGACCTGCCCACAAGCAATTGATTCACCGCTGGCCAGCTCAACATGTGTGATCTGCCCGCCGACACGGCGCAGGCCGGTGACCTTGTTCTGGCAGTATTCTACGCCGCGTTCCCGAGCGAGCCTGCGAAACCATTCAAACACGGTGCCACCGTCCCAATACCCTTCGTCTTTGGTGTTAATAGAGCCGCCAGTGATCCCGTCGAGATCATAGAATGGATACCGCGCGGCGATTTCATCGGTGCTAAGGAATTCCGTTTCCGCACCAAGGGAACGTTGCAAGGAGGCAAGTTCTTTAAGCGTCGTATTAAACTCCGTATCGCCGGACATGTACATATAGCCATACGTCTGGAAATGGATGCTCGGCACCCGCTCATCACCCGTGTATTCGTTGATGTTGCGGATAAAATCAGCGGTGAACTGGCTGATGCGGATGTTGAGCTCGTTTGAGAATTGCTGTCGCACGCAGCTATTTGTGTGCGCGGTCGAACAGTTGGCATAGCTTGGGTCCATTTCCACCACCAGCACCCGACCGTGATATCCCATCTGGGACAGCCAAAATGCGGTGGAAGAGCCCATCATGGCTCCGCCAATCAGGACGATATCATAGCTTGCGTGATCGGGGGTCTTCCAGCTGCTCATGGCAAGTCTCCTGCTTGGGCGGTGGCCAGCGTTGCATCGATGTCGGCCTGAGTTAGACCATAGCCATGTGCGGCTTCTTGAGGCGAGATATATCCAAGCGCGAGATCGCGCATTACGGCCGCGCGATCCCTTTTGGACGGATCTCCGTAGCCCGCACCGCCAGGAAAGGCCATTTCGACCTGCGTACCTTCGGGGACAAACTGACGGCCCTTGCCTTGCATTGCGGTGCCGTCAGAGCGAGCAATCACAGTGGCTCCGCCATCAGCACCGCCTTTGCGACCACGGGCAGGGTGATGAACACGATCAAGCATGGCTGAGAAATCCGCCTCATGGCCCGTTCTTGGGCCCACGGTCATGAATTGGCCAAGCCCGCCGCGATATTCGCCTGCCCCGCCGCTATCGGGCCGCAGCTCTTTGCGCAGAATAAGGACAGGTCCAACCTGCTCAGTTGCTTCAACGGGCATTGTCATCACGCCCGAGGGAAACGCGGTTGCGCTCATCCCATCAAGACTGGGCCGCGCGCCGGAGCCACCGGAGTTAAAGGTCAGCACCTCGGCCCGCTGACCTTGTGCGCCTGTTGGCCTGAGCGAGAGCATAAAGTTGCACAAGCAGCCAGCGCCTTCTGCCGGAACCGTTGCAGGCAAGAGCTGATCAAGAGCCGCATAGACGGTGTCAGGCACCATATGGCCAATCACATGCCGCAGCGCGACGGGCGCCGGGAAGACGGCGTTCACAATGGAGTTTTCCGGGGCTGTCGTCTCAAAAGGAGCAAGGCTGGCGGCGTTATTCGGGATTTCGGGCGCAATGGCGCATTTAAGCGCGTAGCATGCATAAGCCTTGGTATAGACCAGCGGGACATTGATCCCCTTTTTGTCCAATCCTGACGTGCCCTCCCAATCCGTCAAAATGCGATCGCGTTCGATCGTGAGCGTTACATGCAAATCGATCGGCGCAGAGAAGCCGTCAATCCGCATATGCCCCTTTGAATGACCCGGCTTAAGCGCATTGATTGCCCGCAAAGTCGCTGCGCGGGAGTTGGTAAGGATGAACTTGGACACAGCAGAAAGATCGCTCAACCCAAACTCATCCATCATTTCAATCAGCCGCGCATGGCCGATATCGTTACAGGTAGCGAGGGCATAGATATCGCCAACAAGCTGATCCGGCTCGCGCACATTTGCGCGGATTATCTGCAATAGCGTGCGGTCTACTTCGCCCGCGCGGATGAATTTGGATGTTGGAATTGCCAAACCTTCTTCGTGTACGTCATTTGCATCTGCACCAAACCCGCGTCCGCCGATATCTGTGACATGCGCGGTGCAGGCGAAAAAACCAACCCGCGCGCCGTTTCGGAACGCAGGCGTGACGATTGTGATGTCGTGCTTATGGCCGGTACCCTCCCAAGGATCATTGGTGATCAAAACGTCGCCTTCGGCCATATCAGGAATGCG
Source organism: uncultured Paracoccaceae bacterium (assembly GCA_937995865.1). Classification (GTDB taxonomy): domain Bacteria; phylum Pseudomonadota; class Alphaproteobacteria; order Rhodobacterales; family Rhodobacteraceae; genus Shimia_B. Next base: position 12,340 of record CALKJA010000184.1, read on the forward strand.
GCGGATAAAATGCGCCACAGCATCGGCCATCGCATTCACATGGCCCGGTGTTCCGGTCACAGCCTGCGCGAGCATGTCACCTTGGGCATTATAGACGCCTGCTGACAGATCGCCCGCCTCGCGGACCGAGGTAGAGAACGCGGTCCTCACCAGCGCCTGTGCCTGCTCTTCGACTATGGAGATCAGCCGGTTCCACATCACCTGATAGGCGACGGTAGACAGTTCTGTGTCTAACGTCTTGGTTTTCTGCGGGGCCATTATCAGCGTTCCGTCCGCAGCTTTTGAGATCTGGCGCGACGACGGGACAATAACGGTTGTTTCATCCTCGGTTACAATGGCGGGGCCTTGGGCATTGGAGCCGTTCTCCATGCGCGCGCGATCAATCACTTGTGCGGGGCTGGAAAGGCCAAGTGCCGGATCAAATAACGTGCGTGTGCCTGTGCTGGAGGCAACGCCGGTTGATGCGTTAGGGGCAATTTTTGCTGGGGTCGCGCGCTTGGTTGACGCGTTAACGCTCCACACGGTGATCTCAGCAACCATACCATCCACAATGCGCGAAAACAGCTTGGCATATTCCGCCTCAAAGAGCGCAAGCAGCTCATCAGCGTCTGGGTTGGCCACTTGCACCGCCGTCAATGGGACGGGGATTTCCCACCCCTGTCCCCGGTAGCGCATATAGACTTTGTGCTCGTTCTCGATCTCAGCATCTGCATCACAAGACCGGACAAAACCTGTGGCTTCGCTCTCCATCTCGGCGAACAGGTCTTTGACGCGCAGTGGGTCAAATTCCGTGATCGGGGTAAAGACAGTGCGATTGGCTTCAAACGAAAATGGAGCTTTAAGAAAGCCGATGGCTGAGCCAACGCCCGCACCTTCGGGGATCAAACAATCCGCGATACCAAGTTTTTCGCACAAGCGCGCAGCATGCAGGGGGGCCGCACCACCAAAAGCAATCATGGTGTATTCGCTCAGATCTTCTCCGTTCTCGACGGCGTGTACGCGCGCTGCATTGGCCATGTTTTCATCAACCACCTCCGCAAGCCCAAACGCCGCCGTTTGCGCGTCCATATCCAGCTTGTCGCCAAGCACAGCCGTCAGCGCATCCGCTGACGCGGCAACCGAAAGCGGTATGGACCCGCCTGCGAAATTCGTGGGGTCAAGCTTGCCCAACGTGAGGTCTGCATCAGTGACAGCGGGCCGTCGCCCACCCCGTCCATAACATGCCGGGCCGGGTTCAGAGCCTGCACTTTCAGGCCCAACCCGGATTTGGTTCATGCTATCCACCCAAGCGAGCGAACCGCCACCTGCGCCGATTTCAACCATATCGATCACAGGGATCGATATCGGCATGCCGGACCCTTTTTTGAATCGGTAGCTGCGGGCAACTTCGAACACGCGCGCGGTTTTGGGGGTGTGGTTCTTAATCAAACAGATCTTCGCCGTTGTGCCCCCCATGTCAAAGCTCAGAACCTTGTCCAAACCATGCTGGGCAGCGATGTCCGCCGCAAAAACTGCCCCACCTGCGGGGCCGGATTCAACCAGCCTAACTGGGAATTCAGCCGCCGATTCAAGCGAGATGATGCCGCCGCCGGAATGCATCAGGAAAATCGGGCAAGCCGCACCTTCGGATGCCAAGCGAGATTCGAGCCTGAGCAAATAGGATTTCATTAGCGGTTGGATATAAGCATTTGCGATCGTCGTATTGAACCGCTCATATTCCCGCATCTGCGGCGAAACCTTAGAGGACAGTGACACCATGACGCCCGGCAGTCTTTCGGCCAGCACATCGCGCATCATTTGCTCATGATCGGGATTGGCATAGGCATGAAGAAACCCAATGGCGATGGACTCGTACCGTCCAGCCGCAAGCGTATCAGCCAATGCCTCGGCCTCGGTTCGGTCAAACGGAACCAGTACGCCGCCATCAGCATCCACGCGCTCTTTCACAGTAAAGCGCCGATGACGTGGGATAAGTGGCTCAGGCAGGGTTAGGTTGAGATCATATTGCTCAAACCGGCTTTCGGTCCGCATCTCAATGACGTCTCGAAAACCCTCGGTCGTGACAAAGGCCGTCCGCGCGCCGCGCCGCTCGATCAGGGCATTCGTAGCTAGTGTTGTGCCGTGGATGATCTGGGTGATCTGCCGCGGGGTAATCCCGGTCTGCGCACAAACCTTTTGCATGCCTTCGACGATGGCGTCCTCAGGAGCCGAGTAGGTGGTCAGCACCTTGGTGCTGCTGCGGCCCTGCGGCCCCTCAAGAACGACATCCGTGAAGGTGCCGCCAATATCTACACCCAATCTGATTTTGCCTGTCATCGCGCCAGCCTCCTGTTGTGTTCAGGGATAGCGTGCCTATTCGATCAAAGGAAATCGTTAGTTCGGATTGAAAGTATCAATTTTTATGATCTTCAGAGATGCGCTGAGCAAGCTTGGCGGCTTGAACAAGGTAACCCGGGGCGCTCCGCGCCTCGTACCGCGCCGCAAATCTGAGCGGGACCGGCAGCCACTTATAGTCCAAAGCGACCAGCGCGCCGGATGCTATGCCACCTTGTGCCATTGGGCTTGGGACACAAGCCACGCCCAGCCCGTCTATCGCGAGCTGCATCGCCACACTAATCTCTGATGTTGGCACAAGCCGTGCGCGGCCTTCAAAATGGGCATCAAGCTGGGAATAGGGCCAGCTATCGCGCGCGTGGGTCAGAATTTGCTCCTCCTGCATGTGTGCTGCGCTCAGAGGGTGGCCGGCAAAACGGTGGTCAGCCGGAGCGACCCAAATCCAAGGATGCTCTGTCAAAGGGAGTGTTACGCAAGCTTCACGGGAAAAGGGACCATTTTGAAATGTTAGGTCTAGAACGCGATCAAATAGCGCAAAGGACAGGTTGGTGGATAAATCCACGGTCAGCTCAACTACAACATTCGGCAAGGCATCTCGCAAGGCGCGCAGGTAGGGGCGCAGCCAGGTGTGTGCGATCATCTCTGTCACGCCCAGCCGCAATGTCCCGTCATAAAGCGCTCCGCCGCCTGCGGCTTGTACCATCCCATCCACAGCAGTCAGAACGCCGCGCGCGTGGTCCAAAAGTTCAATCCCGCGCGGGGTAAGACGCACTGAACCCGCGTCACGCTCCATCAGCCTGTGCCCAAGCAAGGCTTCGAGGCCCGCAATCCGGGCCGAAATGTTGGGCTGCGTCGTGTTCAGCCGTTCCGCCGCGCGTCGAAACCCGCCAAGTTCAGCAACGGCGGCAAAGGCTTCAAGTTGTTTGAGTGTAACGGCCATACCCCAGCCTTAGCTCTAAGTTTGCCCGCACGCAAAGAGTGGCGCGATCTGCATCTATTCAGGCGAGTGTAATCCAGCTAACGATTCAGAAACCCGAAAGGATGCCGATGACTGATTTCCTGATGCTTGCCTTTGTTTTTCTCGTTGCCGGAGTAATCGCAGTGCCGATTGCAACCCGGCTTGGGCTTGGCTCTGTGCTTGGCTACCTGATTGCAGGAATCGTTATTGCGCCCGTCTTGGCCATTCTCGGCGTGGACGTCATCTCGATCCAGCATTTTGCGGAATTTGGTGTTGTGATGATGCTGTTTCTTGTGGGGCTGGAGTTGGAGCCAAAGATGCTTTGGGGCATGCGCGGGCAGCTCTTGGGCCTTGGGGGTGGGCAGGTAGGTTTAACAACGCTGCTGGTTACGGGTGCGGCGATGCTTTTTGGGATTGGTTGGACCTTTGCTCTGGCGCTGGGGTTGATCTTTGCCTTGTCATCCACCGCCATCGTTTTGCAGACGTTGAATGAAAAAGGGTTGATGAAAAGCCCCGGTGGCAATGCAAGCTTTTCCGTACTGCTGACTCAGGACATTGCCGTCATTCCAATGCTTGCGCTTTTGCCTCTTTTGGCAATGCCAGAGCTGATTGAAGTGGTAACTGATGGTGTGGCACATGTTGGCGATCACGGCGGCGATCACGGGGCTGCGGATGCTTCAGGATACGGAGATGGTCATGACGATCATGGAGGCGAACACGGCAGCGGCCTAAGCCTTGTTGACGGTCTGAATGGCTGGCAAACGGCGCTTGTTTCTGTGGGTGCAATCGCAGCGGTTATTCTGGGTGGATCATTCCTGACACGGCCGCTCTTTCGGTTCATCAGCCTCGCTGGCCTGCGTGAGCTTTTCACGGCAACGGCGTTGATGATGGTCGTTGGAATTGCCCTGTTGATGAGCCTTGTGGGCCTTTCGCCCGCGCTGGGCACGTTCCTTGCAGGTGTGGTCTTGGCCAACAGCGAATACCGGCATGAATTGGAAAGCGACATTGATCCGTTCCGCGGGCTGCTTCTTGGCCTGTTTTTTATGACCGTCGGAGCCAGCATAAATTTCGGCCTGCTTTTCTCGCAATTTGGGATGTTCGTGGCGCTGACGCTGGGCATGATGGCAATCAAAGCCGCGGTGGTCTTTGCGCTGACCCGAGCGTTTGGCTTGCGCGGCGCGGACCAATGGTTGCCCGCGTTGGGGCTGGCACAGGCAGGGGAGTTTGGCTTTGTCCTATTGAGCTTTGTGGTGGCCAATAACGTTTTACCACAAGAGCTTGCCGATCCCGCGTTGCTTGTTGTGGCGCTCTCAATGCTGCTCACTCCGGCGCTGTTTATCCTTTACGATCGCGTTATTGCTCCACGTTACATGGAGGGGGCGGCGCGCGACGCTGATGAAATCGAAGAGCAAGGTGAGATCTTGATTTGCGGCGCCGGTCGTATTGGGGGCGTCATCGAGCGGGCAGTAGCCACAGCGGGTTTCAAGACAACGGTCGTTGATTTCAACAGTGCCCATATCGACCGTCTGCGCAAATTTGGCATCATGACATATTACGGAGATGCGACGCGGCCGGACTTGCTTCACGCGGCTGGCGTTGACCGGATGAAAGTTGTTGTCGTGGCGATTGACGATGAAGAAGGGATCAACGCGATTGTGCACCATATCGTCGAAAATCATCCTCATGTTCACGTGATTGCGCGCGCTGTAAACAGGCACCACGTTTATCATCTTTGGTCTGCTGGGTGCCGTGATATTATTCGCGAAACTTATGACAGTTCGCTTCGGATGGGGCGGTCTGTTTTTCAGGCGATGGGCGTTGAAAATGAGACTGCGCAAGCGCTGGTCGACGCGTTTGATCGCACGGATCGCAAGGCGATGGTTGAGGTCGCGGATGTCTATGACGTAAACGTACCAGCATCGGAAAACGCGGCCTATCTGGCTAAGGCCCGCGAGATGCTCGCCCGAAATTCTGAGGAGTTGGGCGCAGAGATGACACAGATCCGCGAAGGGCAAAAAGAGTGAGTGATTATTCCCGCAAATACGATGCGGCTCAGGCCGAAATGGCGGCAGCTGGCATTTGGCCGTCAAACGCAGAACCGCCTTATATCAAAGCGTTACGCGCGCGTGGGTTTGAAGTCCGCCCACCACACTACCAAGCGTGGCAGATGGTGCTGATCACACAGGGCCCGGTTTTCGGGGTGACTTGGGGCTTTGTGATGTATGTGTTTTTGTGGATGGATCAGGGGCTTGGTATTGGCGTCGCCATTCTTGCCGGGGCAGCGGCGGGCTTTCTTTTTGCGGCGTTGATGGCGGCTTATTATGCGCGTGGCCGCCAAAAACTCGGCCTAAGCGATTGGGACAGTCTTTAAGGCAGGGCCGGCTCGCACGCAGGCGTTAACCCTTACCTCTCAGGGCAAAATCAGGCGGGCACAACCAATGCACAAAGCATGCACATATTATGCATACGATATTCTGGCGTTGCCCGTTCATACTTCGCCGCACAGCCAAAGCGGATTTAATCAATCGTCAACTTTTCCACCGCTATTCAGCGCACTGGAAAATCGCCGAAAGATCAAGAGATCCCGTCACAACGCTTAGGCTTTGACCACCGCATAAAACTCAAGCCCGACGCCGAGCGCATCAGAAGCCCCACCCAACGCGGTGAGCGTCTGGGCGCCAACGCTGTCACCCATCGTAGCCAAACCGGCGATGCCGTTGTAGGCGCCAAGAGTATATGACACGATCATCTGCGCGCCCTTTTCCGCCACATCCAAACGGTCGAGCCCCTTTTTCATTTTTTTCTCCATCGCCTCAACGATATCGAGCGCTCCGTCGACCTTGGTCCGATAGCCGCTGATTTTTGCGTGGCCGTCGATGATTTCATCAAGGGAGTCTGACAGAGCTTTGGCCTCTGCCTCAGTCGCTTTGAGAGCCTCAGCCAGTTTTCCTGTATCGTTCCCTTGTGCTTTGGCCGCCTTGATCGCGCCTTCCATCTCGGTCATCGCCGTGTTGAGTGCTTCAAGAGATTTGATCACCGGGCCCAACGCTTTGTCCCGCACTTTTTCGCTTTGGGTCAGCCGTTCGTTCACTGTGCCGGCATCGTCTCGGAAGCTGCTGATCGTTGTGACCCACCCTGCGCCCAACAAGGCATTCGTGATGGCCTTTGTTCCGGCTTCAACACCTTCTGCTACTGAAATGCTGCCTTTGGCAGTGCCCAAAGTTGTCTCAAGGGTTTTGGCCGCTTTGATAAGCCTAGTCGATGCCTTGCGAAGCGAGCCAAGATAGACTTGATACGCTTTGATCCCGGCACTTGCCGACCGCACAGCCGCAAGAGCCGCGGGAATAGCGACGGCAGGGTTGCCACCGGATGTTGCTGCACCAGTTACAGCAAGACCAAACCCGATAGTTGGAAGAGTAATTGCTTTTGCCTTGCTAAAGCGTTGTGCCTTCTTGCCGGGCACGTCAAAGGACGCGACAAAGCGTTTCCAGGATTTATCCACAATCCCATCAATGTATGTGTTCAGAGCATCTCGTACTTTGTTGCAGCCGGCCGTCTTTTGATCTGGCGCCCAGTCTGATCCAAGAATTTTGGCAATTTTTGCGGCGTCCGCATCCAATCGGCTGTTCAGATTGTCCACGATCTGTTGGAAGAACGCCATTTTATTGGCGTCTTCGATGGCTTCGATCATCCACACTGGAAACGCAACTTCATAGGGTTTCTGAGCGGCTTCAACCCGTCCCACGACGGTATCACTTGCGCCTTTTGATTTAAGCGCAGCCGCCAGTGACTTTGACCAAATCACCTTTGGCGTTTCGTTGTCCCCAAAACCGGGGCCTTCGGTTGGGGGCGTTGCGCCCTTACCCTCGGGTTTCTCGGCTTCGGGCGCTTCGTCGTTAGCATCTTTAAACGCACCATCCCCGGCCACAACTTCGCGGCCTTCGGTGATGGTTGGCGCAGCTTTGAGCGCGCTGCTCAGTGCCTTAACGTCTTTGGGTTTGAAGGTTGATGTGAGTTTCTGACAGGCAAAGACAATCTCGCCTTCTGGCGTGCAAAGGACATGCCCATAGGCGGCATCTTTGGCTTTACCGACATTGCTTTTCAGGTTTTTTGGATCTTTGCCGTTTTGCAAAGAGCACGCGATTTTGAGCGTGCCGTCAAGAATACCAGCGTAAAATGGATACCGAACGTTTTTGTTTTGCTTGGCCTTAGCCAGAACTGCATCAAGTGTACTCATTGACCGAACCCATCCGTATTGCACAGTAAAATTCGGTGAACTGTTGCAGTAGATGCCTCAGATTGCAAAGGATTCCGGTCTTGGGGCGCTGTTGCCTGCATGCCCCCTTTCCTTTGCACCCGTCCCGGCGTAAGAGCGCAGCGCTTCACCCGAAAGGAAAGAGATATGGGGTATAACGTCGTCGTTGTCGGCGCCACTGGAAACGTGGGCCGTGAAATGCTGAACATTCTTGATGAACGGGCCTTCCCCGTGGACAAGATCGCCGTTCTGGCAAGCCGCCGGAGCAAGGGCACGGAAGTGAGCTTTGGCGAGAAGACGCTGACGACGGAAGACCTTGATACTTTTGACTTTACGGGCTGGGATATCGCTCTGTTTGCTGTCGGCTCGGATGCGACCAAAACCTATGCGCCGCGCGCCGCCAAATCCGGCTGTGTGGTTATCGATAATTCATCGCTGTATCGCTATGATCCGGCCGTGCCGCTTGTCGTGCCAGAGGTGAACCCAGAGGCTGTTGAGCAATATACCGCGAAGAATATCATCGCGAATCCGAATTGCTCGACTGCACAGATGGTTGTGGCGCTTAAGCCTTTGCACGACCGTGCAAAGATCAAGCGGGTTGTCGTCAGCACCTACCAGTCCGTTTCGGGTGGGGGCAAAGAAGCCATCAATGAGCTGTGGGACCAGACCAAAGGCATCTATGTGCCGGGTCAGGAAAAAGAGCCTGAAAAGTTCACCAAGCAGATCGCGTTTAATGTCATCCCTCATATTGATGTTTTCCTGGATGACGGCTCCACAAAAGAAGAGTGGAAGATGGTCGCAGAGACCAAAAAGATCGTGGATACATCGATCAAGGTCACAGCGACCTGTGTGCGGGTTCCTGTCTTTGTGGGGCATTCCGAATCCATCAACATCGAGTTCGAGGAATTCCTTGACGAAGACGAAGCGCGCGACATCCTGCGTGAAGCGCCGGGCATCATGGTCATCGATAAGCGTGAAGATGGCGGGTATGTGACACCTGTTGAATGTGTTGGCGATTTCGCAACATTCATCAGCCGCATCCGCCAGGACAGCACAATCGACAATGGCCTGAACATTTGGGTCGTGTCCGACAACCTGCGCAAGGGTGCTGCATTGAACGCGGTGCAGATCGCCGAGACGCTGGGTGCGCGCTGCCTGAAAAAGGGCTGACGCCCGTTGCATCGTTAGAATTTGGCCCGTCGCATCCACGTGGTGCGGCGGGTTTTTTGCGCGTTAGGTGATGTTGACGCCCGCCGCCTTCATCCCGTCCATCGCACCCGCCAGCGATCCGTCAAAATCAATCGCGCGGCAGAGATCGGTTTTTACCGTGACGCCAAAGCCGAGGTTTGCGGCATCAACGGCGGAGTAGTTTACGCAGAAATCCGTGGCGAGGCCTACGAGCGTGAGGGTGTCGATCTCGCGGGTGCGCAAATAGCCCTCGAGCCCTGTGGGGGTCGTGTGATCGTTTTCGAAAAAGGCTGAGTAGCTGTCGATGGCGGGGTTGTAGCCCTTGCGGATGATCATGTTAGCGGCATCTACGTTCAGGTCTTTGTGAAACGCGGCACC
>CALKJA010000185.1 GCA_937995865.1 uncultured Paracoccaceae bacterium
CGGTCATTTTTCTCAAGGGCACCGTGCTTTTTGTGCTGGGCTGGGCGTTCAAGCTCCGCGGGCGCGCGCATTGGCTTTTTGCAATGTCGCTGGCCCAAGCCGGGGAGTTTGGCTTTGTGCTGATCTCCTTTGCCTCTCAACAGCGCGTGCTGCAAGACACGCTTGCAGACCAACTTTTGCTGGTTGTCGCGCTTTCGATGCTGATCACGCCGCTCCTTTTTATTGCTTATGATCGGCTCAGCGCCCGAATGACGGAGCATACCGAACACGAAGCCGAAGAGATTGAACAACAAGGCAAGATCATCATCGCGGGCGTTGGCCGATTTGGGCAAATCGTAAACCGGATGATCCAAGCCGCCGGCATGAAAGCGACGGTCCTTGACAATGATATGGCCACCATTCGCCTGATGCGAACCTTTGGTTTCAAAAGCTATTATGGCGACCCGACCCAAACAGACCTTCTACACGCTGCAGGGCTCGATGATGCGGCGGTTCTTGTGGTCGCAATGGATGATCGGGCGGCAGCTGTGAAACTTGTGGCCTATGCCCGCAAGAAGCGCCCCGATCTGCACATTGTTGCCCGTGCGGGCGACAGGGTACACACATACCAACTTGTGCAAGCTGGGGCTACGGACACAGTACGTGAAACCTTCGATTCCTCCTTACGCGCCGGGCGCTATGTGTTGGAGCATATGGGGCTGAGCGATTTCGATGCCTATGAGCATGAAAAGCGGTTCTTCCGCATCGACCGCCACGCGTTGCGCGAATTGGCAACCCTCTGGAAACCAGACATCCCAATCGCCCAAAACACTGATTATATCGCACGCGCAAAAGAGCTTGAGCGTGATCTTGAACTGGAATTTGCCAAAGCCGCCTCAGAGGATCGCCCAGACCGCCGCACGCAAAGCACGGGCCGCGCCGATGGCAAAGCCGAACGCCGTACAGAGCGTGCACGCGGCCCTCAACAAGACCCAGAGCTTTCAACCGGCGAAGACACCCTGCCCCCCAAAGCCGAAACTTAACCAGCCGATACGCCGGCCTCTGCAAAGGTTGCCATGCCCGAATGGCACGCAATTGCACCTTTCAGAACGTTTATAGCCAACGCGGCACCAGACCCCTCACCAAGGCGCAAACCAAGGCTCAACAGGGGCTCTTTCCCCAGTTTAATCAGCATCGCAGCATGGGCACCTTCTGCGGATTGATGCCCGGCCAAAGCGTGATCCAATGCGCCCTCTTGCGCTTGCGCCAAAACAGCAGCAGCGGCGGTGCAAATAAAACCATCAAGCAAGACCGGGATGCCGTGATGCCGCGCTCCCGCAATTGCGCCAGCCATTGCAGCAATTTCGCGCCCACCCAAGCGTCGCAAGACCTCCAAGGGCGCGCAAGGCGTGTGGCGGGCAAGCCCGGCCTCGACCGTGTCGCGCTTGATCTTGAGACCCGCGTCATCAACACCCGTACCGCGCCCGACCCAGGCCTCAGCACCGCCGCCGTAAAGCGCCGCTGCAATCGCCGCTGCCGGGGTGGTATTGCCGATCCCCATCTCGCCTGTGACAACCAGATCCGCCGCTGGATCCACCGCATCCCACCCCGCGCGCAAAGCAGCAACACACTCGGATTCAGTCATGGCCGCCTCTTCTGTGAAATCCGCCGTGGGCCGATCCAGATCCAATGCTGTGACCGTCATCTGAGCCCCTGCAGCCTTGCACAGCTGATTGATTGCCGCGCCACCGTTTTCAAAATTCGCCACCATCTGAACAGTGACCTCTGGCGGAAATGCTGAAACACCGCGCGCAGCGACGCCGTGGTTGCCCGCAAAAACAAGAACTTGCGGCGCGTCTAGCTTTGGCAGTGCGTGGCCTTGCCAGCTTGCAAACCAAATTGCGATGTCCTCAAGACGGCCAAGCGCGCCGGGGGGTTTGGTCAGTTGGCCATTACGCGCTAGCGCGCCCTCCAACGCAGCTGCATCAGGGCTGGGCGCCGCAGCAAGAAGATCTGAAAATTCGGCAAATGTAGTGAAGGTCATGGAATCGATCCGTGTTTGAAGGGGCGCTTGAACGCTGTTGCGCCTTTCTTTAACGCGTAGGCAACAGGTGGAATGCGACAGAAAGGCCAAGCGCGTGAATAAGAGCGACATCGACACACGTGATTTTGGCGCAGCTGTCGGTTTGCTGACCCGGTTGCCCATACATGTAGATACGGAATGGGCCGCGGCGCGTGGCGCCCGCGCTGCTTGGGCTTATCCACTGGCCGGGCTTGTTGTGGGCGCGCTGGTGGTGGCCTGTGCTTTTGTCTTGCTCGCTTTAGGTGCATCTGCTGGCCTTTGCGCCATTGTGGCCTTGGGCCTTGGCATTTTCATGACCGGTGCTTTGCATGAGGACGGGCTGGCCGATACCACTGATGGGCTGTGGGGCGGCTGGGACCGCGCGCGGCGGCTGGAGATCATGAAAGACAGCCGCATCGGTGCTTATGGGGTGCTGGCCTTGGGCGTTACCTTGATCCTCAGGTGGCAAGGGATCGCGCTCTTGATTGACGCAAGCGCATGGTGGGCGCTTATGGCTGTGCCCGCCGCGTCGCGCGCTGTGATGGTGCCGCTGATGCTGTTGCGGACTGCACGCACGGACGGTCTAAGCCGCAGAGTCGGTGCCCCACCAATCTCCGCCGTTTGGCTCGCGATTGCAGTTGGCGCGGTGACGCTTTTGCCATTGGGCTGGTCCGGAGCCGTTGTAGCTCTTGTAATTGCAGTCACTGGGCTGGCCATAGCGGCGATCGCGCGCGCCAAGATTGGTGGCCAAACCGGCGACATTTTGGGCGCGTCCCAACAAATCGCAGAATGCGCGGCGTTGATCGTTCTAAGTGCAGCACTCGCTTAGGCGCAAAATTCCTTGAAAAGGAATTTCTAAGGCTTTTCCAAAAGCCTTGCCCCCTAACGTAAAAGGGCGCCCTCGGGGCGCCCTCTTCCAATGAGATCTAAGATTCCTTAGGCCGCAGCCGGAGCACGTGACGCGAGGACCGAACCGATCTCTTCAGCCGCCATCGGCTCCTCCGCGCCATTCACAGCAGCGATCTCGCGTGTCAGGCGCTCAAGGGCCGCTTCATAGAGCTGGCGTTCGGAATAGCTCTGCTCTCGCTGGTCGTCCGAGCGGTGTAAGTCGCGCACAACTTCCGCGATCGCAATAAGATCGCCAGAGTTGATCTTTTGCTCATATTCCTGCGCCCGACGGGACCACATGGCCTTTTTGACCTTTGCTTTGCCTTTGAGCGTTTTCATCGCGTGGCTCACCACATCAGGGCCAGCCAAAGCGCGCATACCCACTTCGGTGGCTTTGTTGGTTGGCACGCGAAGCGTCATCTTGTCTTTCTCGAAAGCAATCACAAACAGCTCCAACGAGAAGCCTGCCACTTCTTGCTCTTCAATTGAGACGATCTTGCCCACGCCATGCGCGGGATAGACAACAAAATCATCTGGGCTGAATTCGTTTTTCTTCTTGCTCATGAGTATCCTTCCTCTGGCCTTTGCTCCCTTTAGTCAGGAGATCTCGGCAAAAAAAGGCACCCAGTCCGGCCAGAATGGCCAGCGGTTAGGGTGCCAATTTGGGTCAAAAAAACCATCCGTGGCGGCAGCGCCGGATGGGCGTTTAGCGTGTCATCTTGGGGTTACATAGCATACGAATCGCCCAAAATGAAGGGGGCGATGTAAATATGACCTAGATTCAGGGCCTTCCAAGCGGGACCTAAGGCTGTTTAACCGCCTTCTCCGGGCGCCTCAGAGAAATACTTCTCCATCTTGCCCTCTTCGCCGTCGCGCTCTTCTGCTTCGGGAAGTTGGTCCTTCTTGGTGATAATGACTGGCCAAGCCTCTGAAAACTTACGGTTGAACTCCACCCATTTCTCCATGTCCGGCTCTGTGTCCGGGCGGATCGCATCCGCGGGGCATTCTGGCTCACAAACACCACAATCGATGCATTCATCGGGATGGATGACCAACATGTTTTCGCCTTCGTAGAAGCAGTCCACAGGGCAGACTTCGACGCAGTCGGTGTATTTGCAGGCGATGCAGTTGTCGGTCACAACATAGGTCATGGAGGTATCCTTCGCGCTGCCAGCATTGCGCGACAGCTTGTCTATTGCAGGCCCGACTTACTCCAGCCCGCTTTTGCCTTCAAGCGCCTGAATGGCGCGCCGGTCGCGTTTTGTTGGGCGCCCCACGCGATCGTGTCCGGGGTTGTCCTGACGCACCCGTTTTTCGCGCGGTTGCGGCGGCGCAAGATCCTCATACAGCGCCTGTGCTTCGGGTGCAGGGCCGCGCCTTGTGCCCAGTGCGACGATGCGGATCACACGCACATCGTCATTCTGGGGAAAGGTCAGAACTGCACCGGGCGCCACGTTGCGCGAGGGTTTGGAAATCGGGCTGCTATCGACACGTACTTTGCCCTCTTGGACCAGTCGCGTTGCCAGCCCGCGCGTTTTGAAAAAGCGCGCGTGCCACAGCCATTTATCGACCCGGATGCTTTCGCCGTCGCTCAATCCTTTTTGAGACCCATCAACGCGGCTGCAAAGGGATTGTCCGGATCAATGCGATCCTTTTTCTCAGGGCGAGACGAATAGGTCTTTGCGCCTTGAGGTTTACCCTTGGGCCTACCTTTGCCTTTTGGCCCGCCATGCTTGCCACGGTTGCCCGACGGTTTGCCGTCAGATCGGCCATTTGGTTTGCCTGACTCATTGGTTTTGGACCGCGCTTGTGCGCGCCCGCGCCCACCATCACGGCGATTGCCGCGCGCATTGCCGCCCCAAGTGAAGGTGTAGAATGTTTCGACTTCGGCGGCTTCCGAGCCGGGCTTTGCGGCGTCTTCCGGATCGGTGGAGTCGGAAGCAGCATCGGAAGTGGCTTCAGGTGCTGGCTCTTCTTGGGGCGTTTCCTCCACAGGCGTGGCTTCGGTTGTTGGCGCCTCAGCAGGCACTTCCGCAGACACCTCTGCAGGCGCTTCTGCATCGGGCAGCGCAGTGTCTTGAGCAGTAGCATCCGGTGCAGTTTCAGCTTTGGCTGCAACTGCTTTTACCTTTTCGCGCTCGCCCTTTTCGGCCTTGTACTCAAGGCCCTGCAAAAGATCGGCAAATTGCTCTAGCGTCATGCCTGTTATCGAAAGCATGTCAGCGTTCGCTTCAAAACCTGACCGCGTATCCATTGTGCGGATCATGTCTGCAAGGCGCTCCAACATATCGATACGGATGGCCCGTTCGCCTGCTGCACGAAAACCTGCAGCCGTGTGGAACCAATCGGGTGCGCTTTGATCGGTGGGGATCGAAACCAGCCCGGGGGGCGGGCTTTCAGGAAATTCATCAACGCCTTTGGCCAATGACAAAAGCACCAACCGCAAGCGTGTGGGCGCGGGCTTCAACAAGAGCGGCAAAAAGATCGTAAATTGACCAAACCGCACGCCATGCTTTCGCAGGACGCCGCGCGCATCTTGGTCAAGCGCTTTGACATCTTCGGCCACATCAGCACGGGGCAAAACACCCATCGCTTCGACCAATTGGAACGCAAAACCGCGCGCAAGACCGGTTAGGCCTTCGTCACGCTGCATATTCATCAAAGGCTCAAATCCGGCAGCAATCTTTCGGTCGATGAAATGCTGTAAGCGCCGTGAGACTTTTTCAGCTACTTCCGTCCCGGCTTCATCATCCACAAACGCTTTGATCTGTGGTTTCAGTGCGTCAGGGCCAGAAACAAGCTTACCCACCGCATGCTCGCCCCACATCAGGCCGCCTTGTTCGGTAAAATCAATCTCGGTGTCTGGAGCGTTGTAAAACCGATCCGAGAGCAGGTGAAACTGCGGCGCAAGCACAGCCACAGCTGCAGCGCGCAAGGTTTTCGCCTCATCGTGCGTTGCTGAAGCGTCCTGCCGGAAGCGGAACCCTTCTAGTTTTCCGACGAATTGGCCCTCAACGGTCACTTCGCCCTTTTCATTTACGTCAGCCACCAGGCTCTCCTTCTGTTTCAACCGCCGCAGCAACACAGATGTGCGCCGGTCGACAAATCTTTGGGTCAAAGCGCCGTGAAGCGCATCTGACAGGCGGTCTTCTACGGCACGCGTGGCCTCACGCCAATGACTTTCATCCTCTAACCACCCAGAGCGTTGCGCGACGTAAGTCCACGTGCGGATAAAGGCCAATCGTTTCGACAGTGTGTCTATGTCACCATCGGTGCGATCAATACGCTTAATCTGGCGGGCAAACCAATCGGATTGCACACGGCCATACTCGTGCAAGTCGTTATATATAGTGCTGAGCAGATTTGCATGTTCCATCGGCGAGATGCCTCGGAAGTCGGGAACACGGCACACATCCCAAAGAAGCCGCACAGATACTCCGTCGGAGGCGCGCGCGCGCACTTCTGCTTCTGCCGACAGCGCTTTGAGGGCTGTCAGATCATCACTTTCGCGCACGCGCGTGAGCCATTCATCGCTGGTCTGCTCTTCAAGCGTCCCAATCAGACGCTCAACCGTGCCAAACTCAAGCCGCGTATTGCGCCATTGAAGTTTGCGCACAGGCTCAAAGCGGTTGTCAGCAATGGCTTGGGCGGTGTCATCACGCAGCGGCCCTGCTTCACCGGTGACACCAAACGTGCCGTCAGTGGTGTAGCGGCCCGCGCGGCCCGCAATTTGAGCCAGCTCATTGGGCATCAATGGGCGCATGCGACGGCCGTCAAATTTGTGGGTACCCGAAAATGCCACGTGATCCACATCAAGGTTAAGCCCCATGCCAATCGCATCAGTCGCCACCAAGAAATCCACATCTCCGTTTTGATACAGCTCCACCTGCGCATTGCGCGTGCGGGGGCTAAGTGCGCCCATCACAACCGCCGCCCCACCCTTTTGCCGTTTGAGAAGCTCCGCAAGGGCATACACGTTCTCAACCGAAAAACTCACAACCGCAGAGCGCGGCCGCATCCGCGATATCTTCTTTTGACCCGTATAGGTCAGCTGGGAAAAGCGTTCGCGATGCAAAAATTGCGCTTTGGGCACCATAGATGCAATCGCGCTTCGCATCGTGTCTGCGCCCATAAACAAAGTCTCCTGCAGCCCGCGCATATGTAGCAATCGGTCGGTGAACACGTGGCCACGATCCAAATCTGCGCACATTTGGATCTCATCCACAGCAGCGAAATCGCATCCCAAACCTTCAGGCATCGCTTCAACCGTGCAGACCCAGTATTTGACCCGCTCCGGCACAATTCGTTCTTCACCGGTTACAAGGGCGACGACAGAGGGCCCACGAATCGCGACGATCCGATCATAGACCTCGCGCGCCAACAGCCGCAAAGGCAGGCCAATTACACCCGTGCGATGCGCCAACATCCGTTCGATTGCATAATGCGTTTTGCCGGTATTCGTCGGCCCAAGCACAGCCGTAATCCGGCCGCCCGCATGATCGCCCGCGTGACCTATGGTATGGCCAACCAATTGGCTTTGATCAAAACCGCGACCGGCCATGTCATAACTGCCCTTGCGCCGAAGGGCCGCTAAAGCGCCCGGCCCGCCGTTTCTTTTTCTAGTCGTTCTATGGAAAGAGATAGGTTCTCGCGATGTGGATGTATAGCCCTGACGGCATACCAGACTTCAAGCGCCTCGGGCTTCATGCCAAGCTCTTCCAAGATGACAGCAAGCCCGGTCATTGCCCCAAAGTGGCGCGGCTCCAATGCTAGGGCCCGCTCCAGATCGGCAATTGCGGGACCATAGAGGTCCCGATGATACAGCGCGGTTGCTCGCGCATGCCAGCCTTGCGCAAATCCTGGCGTGTGATCGGTGAGTGCTGTGAAATGCGCAATCGCCTTGATGTAATCGCCCGCTTCCATCGCCTCTTCGCCGCGTTCCAACAGCAGATCCATCGCGGGCGAGCCGGATTTCCGCCACTCGCTCCAGATTTTCTCTTCGATCGGGGTATATTCCTCTGGCGCTACATTTTGCAGCCTCTCGAAAAGCGGGTCCAGATCGGCCGCCTGCCCCGATGCGGGTAAGGAAAACCCCACTGTCAGCAGGAGTGCCGTTGCGGCATTCATGAAGAAATTCATTTTGCGTGTCATATCGTGGTTGAATGTAAGGGCTAGCATGCGAAAATCTAGCCTGAGACTGAACACGAAACCGATATTCCGGAGAGAACTACATGAGCGCAGTAATTGAGCAAGCCGTAACAGCCCTGAATGAAAAGATGGGCGGCGCGGGTTTTGACGGCGGCACAGCCAAGTTCGAAATCCAAGGCGAAGGCGCCGTGCTGATCGATGCCGATGGCGCACGCGCCGGCGAAGAAGAGGCAGACGTCACGCTGAGCGCGGATGTTGATACGTTCCAAGGTATCCTTGAGGGCGACGTGAACCCTACAACGGCCTTTATGACGGGCAAGCTTTCGGTTGATGGTGATATGGGGCTGGCGATGAAACTCGCCGGCGTCTTGGGCTAAGATCATGGAAGCCGCACCGCTCTTTACCGATGTTGCAGAAGGCCCGGACGGTGGATCAGCCTATTGGCTGATCTGTGCTGATGGGCTGCGCATCCGATTGGGCGTGTGGCCACGTGATCCTGCGCAAACGGGACAGCAGGGCGCGACAAAGGGCACCGTGCTTATTTTTCCGGGGCGTACCGAATACGTTGAAAAATATGGCCGCGCGGCCGCTGAATTTCAGGCGCGCGGCTATAGTGTCATTGCAATTGACTGGCGGGGTCAGGGCATAGCACAACGCATGCTTGATGATCCGACAATTGGCCATGTGCAGCGGTTCACGGACTATCAGCTGGACGTGCAGGCGGTCATCGCGGCTCTGAAAGAGCTGGATTTGCCTAAGCCTTGGCACATGATCGGCCATTCGATGGGCGGCTGCATTGGGTTGCGTGCACTTTATGAAGGGCTTCCTGTCAAAAGCGCGGCCTTCACCGCGCCAATGTGGGGCATCATTCTAAGCGGGCCGCTTCGCCCAGTGGCGTGGACCCTCTCCACTCTGCTGCCCATCGTACAGCTTGGCCATATCCCATCACCCGGGGCGAAAAACAGCATCTATGTTCTGGAAGAGCCATTCGAAGACAACACACTGACCAATGACCGCGAGATGTGGGACTATTTGGGCCGCCAATTGCGGGCTCACCCTGAGATGTCATTGGGCACACCCTCAGTGATCTGGCTCAATCAAGCGCTGCGCGAGATGCGCACATTAGCGGCGAAACCGGCCCCAGATTATCCATGCCTGACCTATTTGGGTACAAATGAACGCATCGTGGACCCGCGCCGTATTCACAGCCGCATGGGCCACTGGAAAGGCGCGCAGCTTGAGTTATTTGAGGACGCGGAACACGAGGTGATGATGGAGGAACCTCATCTGCGAAACCGCGTGTTTGACGAAACCACAGCCCATTTTGACGCCTCAGCTCAAGCCGCATTGCAATCCGCATAAGATCGCTGCGCGCCGCCTTTACATCGCAACCGGCTTACCCGCCTTTGATACTGTGAATACCCATTGCTTCGGCGGTTGCCCCCTGCCGCATCCAGCTTTGTTCCGAGGCAATAAAGAACATGGTCAATCCATGGTGTGCCAAGGCTTCAGCCTGTGAGGCATTGCCGACAAACGTCATATACGCTTTGGCATGCGCTTTTGCCGCAGCACCACATGTGGCAAGCGCGGCCTTTAGATCGTCGGAGTCCACATCCCGATGCCCATAGCCCACGGACAAATCAGCCGGACCCACAAAAATTCCATCGATTCCGTCGGTTGCCGCAATCTGTTCAACCGCCTCAACGCCTGCGGGCTCTTCGATCTGCGCGATCAGAACGGTCTGGCTATCTTGATCGAGGATATCCGCCATCTTACGGGTGGCATACCCTGCCCAGCGCGTTGAGCCTGCATACCCGCGCCCACCCAGCCCAAAATGTCCGGCGCGTGCGAGCGCGTGCGCCTTTTCCACACTATCAACATGGGGCGCCACGATCCCTGCGGCCCCGCTGTCCAAAGCCTGCAGAATATCGGGCGGTGTGTTGGATCCCGTACGGACCAAAACCGGGAAATCCAACGCCCGCGCCATCGCAAGACACGCATCCATTCGGGCACGATCAAACGGTGCGTGCTCTGCGTCAATGCATAGAAAATCAAGCCCCGAAGGTGCAAGGATTTCGATCATCTCATAGCTGGCGGTCTTCAGAAACGTGCCCGCCAGCATATCCCCTCTCAGCATCCGCTCCTTGAAATCTGCAATGCCCATAGCGCGATCCTCCCATCGTTAGATGCAGTCAGCATGAATGCGACGGCCTTGGCAAGCGCGGGGGCGGCGCTAGTGTGATCGTTATGGTTTTAAGCTTTACAGACCGCGGCATCTATTGTGCGCAGGGTGACTTTTACATTGACCCGTGGCGGCCAGTGGCTCGTGCCTTGATCACACATGGGCACGCAGATCACGCGCGCCCTGGGATGGGCAGCTACCTGTGCACCCATGCGGCGGCTCCCGTCATTCGGCACAGGCTTGGCGATATAAATCTTGAAAGTGTCGAATTTGGTGAGGTGCGGGAAATCAGCAGCGCCCGCGTCAGCTTTTATCCAGCCGGCCATGTCCCGGGGTCGGCCCAAATCAGAGTTGAGGTTGGTGGCGAAGTCTGGGTCGCCTCTGGTGATTACAAAGTGGTTGATGATGGGCTGTCAGAACCCTTTGAACCGGTCAAATGCCACGCCTTCATCACAGAATGCACCTTTGGCCTACCGGTATTCAACTGGACCCCAGAAGAGCAACTGCGCCGTGATCTGAATGACTGGTGGTCAAAAAACGCAGCTTTGGGTCGGCCCTCCATCATTGGCGCCTATTCCTTGGGCAAAGCGCAGCGTTTGTTGACAGCTGTCAACTTTTCTACTGGACCCATCCTGACCCACGGAGCGGTTGAGAATACGAACGAGGTTTTTCGCGCGCAGGGCTATGCACTACCGGACACGATCCGCGTGACGCCAGAGCTTAAGGGCAGGGATTTCCCCACCGCACTTATCATCGCACCACCATCGGCGCTTGGCTCTGCTTGGGCGCGGCGGTTCCCCGGCGCGTCAACCGCATTTGCATCTGGCTGGATGGCGATGCGCGGCGTCCGGCGGCGGCGGGCGGTGGACCGCGGCTTTGTGATGTCTGATCATGCCGATTGGGCCGGGCTGAACACCGCGATTGCAGAAACCGAAGCCGAACGAATTTTTGTAACCCACGGCTACACATCCGTGTTTCGGAATTGGCTAGAAGAGCAAGGCTATGACGCGGCCATTGTTGAAACAGAATTTGACGGCGAAACCTTAGAATCAAAAAACCCGAGCGAGGAACCCGCATGAGATCAGATCGCAACCTGCGCTTTCGTGCGCGCTACATCCAGCGCCCCGGGCTTGCCTTGATTTCGCATCAACCGCTCTTACGCCGCGTATTCGAAGCGGACGCAGCTTTGACACTCAAACGCTTTCACGCTGCCCGCTATGAAAAGGCGGTCTATGGCGGGGTCGCAGGCCTGCGGATTGTCCCAAACGGGTTGACCGACGGGGCGCCAAGGTTGCTGTATTTCCACGGCGGCGGTTTCACGATTGGATCCCCCCGCACCCATCGCTGGATGGTTGCGCGTCTTTGTGCCCAAGCTCAGTGCGAGGCTTTTGTGCCCGCCTATCGTCTTGCTCCAGAACATCCATACCCGGCCGCTCAAGAGGACGCACGGGCCGGCTTTGACAGCTATGCGCCCGATTTCGTGGCCGGGGATAGCGCAGGCGGCTGCCTCACGTTGCATCTATGCGCAAACCGCAGTTTTCGTGCGGCGTGGCTGCTTTCACCGCTCGGGGATCAATCACGGCTTGAAACTGCAGATTTCAGCCAAGAATTGCTCATCCCGCCAAGATGGCCGCGCGCTATCACAAGGGCGCTGAAGGCAGATGTACATGCCCCACAAGCCTCTCCCCTCTTGGGGGATCTGTCCAAAGCGCCGCCCGCCCTGATCCAAGTCGGCCGCGGTGAGGTATTAGAACCAGACGCACAGCGCGCAGCACAATTAATGCCCGAGGCGACGCTAAGTCTGTATGATGGCATGCCCCACGTCTGGCAGCTGCACGCGGGCCACAGCGCCACTGCTGACCGCGCCATTACCGAAGCCGCGGAGTTTCTAAGCGCCCAATGAAACGCTTCGCTGCTCTTTTTACTAAGACCGATCAAACCACCAAGACCTTGCCCAAGGTCGCGGCGCTCAAATCGTATTTTGAAACGGCCCCCGAAGCTGACCGTCTGTGGTGCATTGCCCTGTTTTCCGGCCGCCGCCCGAAGCGTACGTTGACCTCAGCCTACCTGCGCGCCTGGGCTGCCGAACAAGCCGGCATTCCGCTTTGGCTGTTTGAAGAAGCCTATCCGGTGGTGGGGGATCTCGCAGAAACCATCGCCCTGATCCTTCCCCCACCCGGCCGCAAGAGCGACCATTCGCTTAGTCATTGGATCCATCTCATCAAAGAGTTGGCCGGATTAGAAGAAACAGCCCGAAAGGCAGCTATTCTTGATGCCTGGGACCAGCTCGACACGACGGAACGTTTCCTTTTTAACAAGCTGCTGACCGGGGGCTTCCGCGTTGGGGTCAGCCAAAAATTGATGACCCGCGCCTTGGCGCAAGCCACAGGTCAAGATGAGCCAGTAATCACGCATAAACTCATGGGAAACTGGGCCCCAGAAACAACCAACTATGCTGAGCTGATCGAAGCGGATGATCCAACGGCGGACCTCTCACGCCCCTATCCGTTCTATCTGGCCTACCAACTGGATGTGCCGCCCGAGGAGCTTGGCCCACCTGACGATTGGCAGGCTGAATGGAAATGGGATGGCATCCGTGGTCAGTTGATCGTGCGCGGCTCAGAACATCACCTATGGTCACGCGGCGAAGATTTGATGACTGACCGCTTTCCGGAGCTGTCGCAAGCCCGCGATTTCCTGCCCGACGGGACAGTACTGGATGGTGAAGTGCTCGCGTTTGCCGATGGCGCGCCCCTGCCCTTTTCCGCGCTGCAAAAACGGATTGGCCGCAAGACGGTGCCCAAAAAACTGCTCCTAGAGGCGCCAGTTGTGTTGCAAGCCTATGACCTCCTAGAGTTTGAAGGGGAGGATTGGCGCCCGCGTCCCATGGCGGAACGGCGCGCGAAACTGGAAACGCTCATCGCGCCTTTGCCCAATGAGGTTCCATTGCTGCTTCCTGCCAAGATCACTTTCAAAAGCTGGAAAACGCTCGCCCAAATTCGCGAAGCGTCCCGCGATCACCATGCCGAAGGGCTGATGCTTAAACGCTTGGACAGCCCCTATCTCGCGGGGCGCAAAAAGGGGGATTGGTGGAAATGGAAAGTTGATCCTTTGGTGATCGATGCGGTGATGATTTACGCACAAGCGGGCCACGGGCGCCGCGCCAACCTGTTTACAGACTTTACCTTTGCGGTGTGGAATGGCAACGAACTTGTCCCGTTCACCAAGGCCTATTCAGGTCTGACCGACAAAGAATTTCAAGAGATCACGACGTGGGTGCGCAAGCACACCAAGCAACGGTTCGGCCCGGTCCGGCAAGTCACACCCCACCATGTTTTCGAAATCGCATTCGAAGGTATTCAAGCGTCATCCCGGCACAAATCTGGCGTGGCCGTGCGCTTTCCAAGAATGCGGCGCTGGCGAAAAGACAAACCATTGGCCGAGGCCAACACATTGGCTGATCTGATGCAAATGCTTGAGACCTACGGATAAGGATCAACCGCGCTCCCAACGTCACAACCAAAGCACAAAACTTACCTGTCTTTGTGGCCTAAATATCCAATTCAAAGCCCAAACGCAGCACCGCCGCCCAAGGGAAAAGCCGCGCCGCGTAGCAGCGCCACCGAAAGTTCAAGCCGCAGGCGCAGAAGGGAGGCGGGCGGGCACGGCGCTAAAAACACCGTGAAGCGCTTGCCGATGGGGCGCGGAACGATCACATATACCTTAACTCAAAAACAAAGGCCTGCCCGATGCTCTACGATGCGACCCCTTCTCACGGCACTGACAATCTGGGCAACTTGCCCGAATGGGATCTCACCGATCTCTACCCAGCGCCCGACGCGCCGGAATGGCAGCGGGACATGGATTTTCTGGAAACGGAATGCGCGGCCTTTGCAACAGATTATCAAGGTAAGCTTGAAACGCTCGATGCCGCTGGGTTTTTGCGGGCCGTGCAGCGCGATGAGAAAATCTCCTCGGTCGCAGGTCGGCTCATGTCCTATGCGGGCTTGCGCTATTACCAAAACACCACGGATGCCAGCATCGCCAAATTCATGTCTGATGCACAAGACGCCGTAACCGTTCACACCACCCCGCTTGTGTTCTGGAGCCTTGAATTCAACCAGCTGCCAGATGCGCATCTCGCGTCACTTTTGGCCGAAAACGCGGATCTTGCGCGCTACAAACCCGTTTTTGACCGTATGCGCGCGATGAAGCCGCACCAGCTTTCGGATGAGTTAGAACGGTTTCTGCACGATCAATCCACGGTAGGCGCCGCCGCGTGGAACCGGCTTTTTGACGAAACCATCGCCAGCCTCCGCTTTGACATCGACGGTGAAGAGATGGGGATCGAAGCGACACTGAACCTGCTCTCTGATCAAGACCGCGCCACGCGCGAAAAAGGGGCGCACGCACTTGCCAAAACATTTGGCGACAACGTGGCTCTGTTTGCACGTGTCCATAATACGCTCGCCAAAGAAAAAGAGATTGAGGATCGTTGGCGCAATATGCCCACGCTGCAAACCGGCCGCCACCTTGCCAACCATGTTGAGCCCGAGGTTGTTGAGGCGCTGCGCAACGCGGTTGTTGCTGCTTACCCGCGCCTGTCGCATCGTTATTATGCGCTCAAAGCCAAATGGCTTGGGCTTGAAACGATGGAGGTCTGGGACCGCAACGCGCCGCTACCTGTCGAAGATGAAAAGATCATCGGTTGGGACACGGCTGAGCAAACCGTGATGGAGGCCTACGCCGCCTTTGACCCGCGCATGGCCGAGTTGGCCAAACCGTTCTTCACAGATGGCTGGATTGATGCACCGGTGAAGCCCGGCAAAGCGCCCGGCGCGTTTGCGCATCCAACCGTCACAGACGCGCACCCTTACGTGATGCTCAACTATCTGGGCAAACAGCGTGATGTAATGACGCTCGCCCATGAATTGGGGCACGGGGTGCACCAAGTACTGGCCGCCGATCAGGGTGAGCTTTTGAGCTCCACCCCCCTCACCCTCGCCGAAACGGCTTCGGTCTTTGGTGAGATGCTCACCTTCCGCAAGCTTCTCTCCGCAGCCAAGGACGACGCAGAGCGCAAGATCCTGTTAGCTGGCAAGGTGGAGGACATGATAAACACTGTCGTGCGCCAAATTGCGTTTTACGATTTCGAATGCAAACTCCATGCCGCCCGCGCTGAAGGTGAATTGACACCCGATGACATCAACGCGCTGTGGATGTCGGTGCAGGCCCAAAGCCTTGGCCCGGTCTTCAACTTCATGGACGGCTATGAAACGTTCTGGGCCTATATCCCGCATTTCGTCCACTCGCCATTTTATGTCTATGCCTATGCCTTTGGCGATGGCCTCGTGAACGCGCTTTATGCGGTCTACGAAGAAGGCGGCGATGACTTCCAAGAAAAGTACTTCGATATGCTCCGCGCAGGCGGCTCCAAACACCACAAAGAGCTGTTGGCCCCCTTCGGCCTTGATGCCTCGGACCCGGCATTCTGGGACAAAGGTTTAAGCATGATCGAAGGCTTCATTGACGAGTTGGAAGCGATGGAAGGCTAGAATGGATCTTGAGGCGGGATTATGGGAGTATCAGTCGAGGCGCGAAGAGGACGGTCGCCAGTTTGCTTTGGAATTCCGCAATACTGAACTTTTTCTTTGCCTCAAAAGAGAGTCTTGGAACATCGTACCGTTTGGCTGGGCTATTCGAGCCTTGGAACCGGATTGGAAAGGCAGCAGAGGAAGCTCTCGGCAGGTGCGATCTGTCGCAAGAAGGAATGGCCTGCGCGAGATCAACAACGATGACTCAATGTTTCCTGAACTTTGGGCGGCCGCCTTGAATGAATGCATCGATGTGACGACCAAATACCTAAAGCTAGAACAGCACGGTTTCAGCAAGTCACATCGGGGAGAAACCCGCCAAGCCGACACCTGCTTTTTCATCCTTTCAACGCAAGACCGCCCTGCTTTGTCACCAGAAGAACTTTCTTCCGCAGTTGGGATAGAAGGGGCGGAAAAGCAGATCACGACGAACAGATATCAACGCGACCCGAAACTTCGCAGGGCTGCCATTCGCGCGAACCGAACGCGAAACAATGGGGCGCTAAGATATGTGTGCTGTAGTGTCGACTTTGAAGAACGGTATGGCCCTCATGGTCACGGCTTCATGCACGTGCATCACCTTGACCCGCTTGGCGATCGGCAAAAGCCACAACGAGTAGTTGCCGAGCGTGATCTCGTTGCGGTCTGTCCGAATTGCCATGCTATGATTCATCGCGGCGGTCTAAGAAAGCCCGAGGAAATCCGGGAGCTGCTTCTTAAATCCTGCTATCTTGAAGGGTAAACCCATGCACATCACCCCGTTTGCTGTTGAGCAATGGATGAATGAGACCGAAACCCGTTGCGCCTACAATCTGGCTGAGACGTGTGTGCATTCCATTTCACTGGCTGAACTTGAGCGGTTAAGCGGATCAAATGGCGATCTGTTGTCTGGACTCTATGATCAGCCTTTGACCTATGGGGCCATCTCAGGGTCTGAGCGATTGCGCACGGCGATCGCGGCCACCTATGCCGACCACGGGGCGGAGAATGTCTTGATCTGCCACGGCACAATCGGGGCAAATGATTTGGTGTGGCGCGCGCTTGCAGGGCCCGGTGATCGTGTGGTGTCTATTGTGCCAACTTATCAGCAGCACGTGTCGATCCCACAAAGCCTTGGTGCCGAGGTCTTGCAGCTTCGTCTGAAACCCGAGGACGGATACCTACCTGATCTTGATGAACTGCGAGATTTGGCGCGGGGCGCCAAGACCATTTCAATGGTCAATCCCAACAACCCGACTGGTGCGGTAGTCCCATCCGAGATGCTTGATGAGATTGCCAAGATCGCCCGCGCTGAAGGCGCTTATGTGCTCTCCGATGAGGTGTACCGCGGCACGGCTCAAACCGGTGATGGAGAGACACCGTCAATACTCGATCACTATGAAAAGGGGATCGCCACAGGCGGCTTGTCCAAATCCTATGCTCTGGCAGGTCTGCGCGTGGGGTGGATTGCAGGCCCTTCCGAGGTGCTTGCGGACGCTATGGTGCACCGGGACTATACAACCATTTCAGTGGGCCGCATCGATGACCATCTGGCCGCCATCGCGATCGAGGCGCGCGCTGCTTTGCTGGAACGCGCGCGGCAAATCACCCGGAGCAATCTCAAAACGCTCGCGGATTGGATCGCTAGAACCCCTGCCATCACTTGGGTGCGGCCAACTGGCGGCACCGTCACGCTGCTTAGCTATCGTGACACACGCCCCTCCTACGAGTTCTGCCACGCTTTGCTGGATGAGACGGGCGTTCTTCTGACGCCCGGCGCGGCTTTTGGCGAAGAAGGCACACTTAGAATTGGTTTTGCCAACACGCCTGATGCTTTGCGGGACGGATTGCCGAAGCTGGGCGCTTTCCTTGCGGGTGTAGGTTAACAGTCGCCGTTATCTCCGGCGCGCCACAACAAATTGCCGTGGTGGCGTCCCGGGCTGAGTATAGGATTCTTCAATATCGAAACCGGCGACTTTGAGCAGCGCATCATGCTGAGCAATGCTGAGCTTTTGGACGTTTGACGGCGCTTTGCCGATAAGCGCCAGCACAGGGATCATTGCAGACATCAGAATGCGTGGCACGAGCTTGGCATTTCTCAGGCAGGCGGTTTTTACAATCAGGAGCCCACCGGGCCTGAGCATCCCATGGATCTGTGCCAAGGTGCGTTCAACATCCGGTACAAGGTGCAAAAAGTTAAGCCCGAGCACAGCGTCGAATCCGGCCCCTTGAAACGCAGAATCGTCCGAGGTTGTTGCTTCAAAATCCAAGTTCTGCACCCCAGCCGCTTCAGCCTTTTGGCGGCCAATCTCCATCATACGCGTTGAGATATCTGTAGCCAAATAGCGCGCAACTCCGGGGGCAAGTTCAATCGCAGTGGTGCCGGTCCCGGCGCCCAGCTCAAACACCTTATCGCTTAGTGTGAGAACGGACTTCATCCGGTTCAAAGTATAGTCATACCCCGCTTGGTCCGCGATGGGATCACTGGCGTATTTATCGGCAATCTTGTCCCAGAATGCGGCGTCGCTCATGGATGATCTCCTTTGCCCCAATATACACGCATAATATCCCCGGGTAATTGTCTTATTGTGCAGGATAAGCATACAAGAATGCATGAATTGGAAATCAACCAACTTCGACTGGAATCACGCGCGCGCCTTTCTTGCCACGGCTGAAGAAGGATCACTATCCGCCGCCGCACGCGCTTTGGGGCAGACCCAGCCCACCATCGGACGGCAAGTCACAGCACTTGAGCAAGAGTTGGGTGTTGTTCTGTTTGAGCGTGTCGGGCGCGGGTTGATGCTTACACCCACAGGGATCAGCTTACGCGATCATGTAGCCCTCATGCGGGACGCAGCGCAAAATGTGAGCCTTACCGCAGCTGGCCAATCTGAAGTTGTTGAAGGACGTGTAGCCATTACGGCCTCAGACATAATGTCGGCCTATGTACTTCCAAGAGTGCTTGGCGAATTACGCGAGCGCGCGCCGCACCTGACCATTGATGTGATCGCCGCAAACGATTTGCGGGACATTCAAAAGCGGGAAGCTGATATCGCCATCCGCCATGTACGCCCCGAGGCTCCGGACCTTATTGCGCGAAAGATTGGCGAGGGCAGCGCACATTTTGTAGGAGCGCGCACCTATTTCGAGCGGCACGGACGCCCTCAGACGTTGGTCGACCTAAGTGATCACGAGATTGTGGGCTTCGGCGATCCAGAGCAAGTGATCCAATATTTGGTCGATCTGGGCGCGCCGGTGACAGTCGATAATATCCGCATCTCTTCGGAAAGCGGGCTTGTTGCTTGGGAATTGGTTAAGCGCGGATTTGGCATGACGCTTATGGACGATCGTTTGGCTGATGCAGAACCTGCAATTGATCGCGTGTTGCCCGATGTGCAAGCAGTCATGTTCCCCTATTGGCTCACCACGCATAGGGAATTGCAAACCAGCCGAAAGATCCGGCTGGTCTTTGATCATTTGGCCGCACGGTTGCCCGCCTTAATCTGACAAAATGGGCCGCAGCGGCGATCAGGTTAGAGCGATGGTCACCGTGTCGCCCACGCTTAACGTGTAGCCCGGCACAGAAAGGATATCACTAGAATCCGAGGCCCCGGCAACGCCCACACCCGCTGTGTCAAACAAGGAACCGTGCCGTGATGAGGTCCGCGTGCAGGCAAATGGCCGCGCTGGATCATCCGAAACACCTATGGCCGCGCCCCGATGCGGGCACACCATATTGACCACCAAATAGGCCGGATCCTGAACCTCTGCGCCGCCTGTTGCGGCTGCAATTTGCGCCTCAGTCCGATGGAGGATGCCTACATATTGGACGCCAGCGGTGCCGGCGAACTCATCTTCATCCGACGGGCGCGACAAAACTGCGATCTCGCCGGGCGCCAGCTGGCTAATATCGACAACTTCGCCGCTGCTTACGGCCAGCGTGCGCGCTTGGCCAACCGGCTCTTTATCACTAAACCCCTCTGGCCAACCATACACGGCTGCGTTCAGCACCGCAGGACATAGGGTCACGGTGGTGGCGGATAGGCTGGCGATCACATGGCGGCGTGACAGTTTTTGCATGGCGGTTGGCTCCTTAGCGGGAAGAGGTCATGTTGCGGAGCGTGGCATCCCGATCAATAAGATGATGCTTAAGCGCCCCTGCTATATGAGCTAGCACAAGGGCCAACAGAATCCACTTCATCAAATAGTGAACTTCCAGTAACCATTCGCCGGAATCAGAGCGCGCAAACCCTAAATCCACAGGGAGAAGCAAAAGGTTAGAAGAGATTGCTGAGGCCGAAACATAGCCAGTGATCACCGCCACAAACATCGCACCATACAGCGCGATTTGAACAATCGTGGCCAGAAGACGCTCCCAAACCGCATGGTCACTGACAGGACGACGCCCCGCTTTCATTTTCGCAATGAGCCGACCTGCGAGGACCAGAATCAGGATTTGCCCCATCACTTGATGTGCGCGGATCGCGATACCGTCGGCGATTTCATAAAAATACATCATGCCAGTGATCCCCATGCACAGGATCAAAGCCGCCGATATCCAGTGAAAGGCAATCTGGGCCAACGAAAAAGGCGCACGCATCTAGGCTATCTCCTAAGTCTAGCTTGGGTTTCGCGGACCTTATTATCCGTAGGTCTAGTTGCTTTACAACGGACGCGCATGCCCAGTTTAATCAAGCTCTGTCCAAGGCCACGGTTTCACCTCCGACGCCCCCGCTTGATACCGGGCAGCTTTGGCCATCCAGATCCCAACATCTTCACCGAAATTCGCAAGCCGCTCGTTCGGTTGCTTATTATTGATCACCAAAAAGAGAAATTGAACCAGCGTCACAACACCAATGATTGTCTGTGACAGCGAAATCATGAACCAAATCACCACCGAAGACACAAGCCGGGCCAAAAGCCCCTCTTGGATCCCTTTTGGGGGCGGCACTTTGTGAGCGGTGTTCTCTGGCATCACATCGTCAAATTCGTTTGGGTCAGCCATTGGACGTACCTTTCAAAGCACGGGGTAAAGTGAAGCTCATAAAACGGTGCCACATGCCAGCACCTGATCAATCATAACCTGAGTGCCCCGGGAGAACTCAAGGGGGCATGCGTAATCTGCGCCGTTTTGTGCCGCCTCGCAGAACCGCTCGACCTGAGTGACATAGTGATTGGCCGCCGGAAACCGCTCCACCCGCAGCCCAAGCTCGGGTTGATGAATCTCAATCTGCGCGGCGCCATAAACATTCGGGTTAAAAGGTGCCGTCAACCGCAGCCGCCCTTCGGTGCCATGAAAAACCATCTCTTGGGTGGGGTGCATCCGAACCGATACATAGGCCGAATACGTAACACCTGAGGGCGTGATCGCTTGAACGTCCGCGAAGGTATCAAAATCTTGTTCCATACGCAGGCGGGCGTGGGTCACATTGGGTTCTTCCCCTGTCACAAACCGGGCGGAGCCGAAGATATAAACCCCAATATCGCGCAACGCGCCGCCTCCCATGCCAGCGGTGTTTCGAATATTGGCGGCGTCGTGCCTGTTATCAAAAGAAAATGCGCCAGAGACATGCCGAAGCGCCCCAATCGCCCCGTCCTGTACCAAATGGCGCGCGCGGATCCATTGGGGATGATGCACGATCATATAGGCTTCGGCCGCCAGTCGCCCCGCTGCATCCCGCGCGGCGATCAATTCATCAAATTCCTGAGCCTGAAGGGTCGCTGGCTTTTCAACCAAAACATGTTTGCCGGCGGCCAAAGCCTTTAGCGTCCACTCAACATGCAAATGGTTGGGAAGCGGGATATAGACAACATCGATGCTGTCATCTGCCAGCAAATCCTCATAGCTCCCAACAACGCGACACCCCGGCGCAAAAGCTGCAAATAGCGCAACCTTGTCCTCAGAGCGGCTCGCCACAGCCGCCAGCTCCGCACCCCGTGCGGCATGAATGGCAGGTCCCATATGCTCGCGCGCGAATTTCGATGCCCCTAGAATGCCCCAGCGCAAATATGCCATGAATTTCCCTTTCGATCCGTTTAAGACTCTAAGGCGCTGCCCGCAGTCCTTCAATGATCCTGACACACCCGCTTGAAGCGTGTCTGCTTGCGCACCCGCATCGGCGATAAAGATGATG
>CALKJA010000186.1 GCA_937995865.1 uncultured Paracoccaceae bacterium
GTCCCATCGGGGTAGTCAGTATCAACCAGCCCAATGAAATCCTCAACATTGGCAAACTTGAGAGTATCCGAAGCTTCAGCGCGCAGCGCTGCAGCCTGCGCGGCGCTTGCGGCGGTTTCAGCGCGATCGACTTGGGTTAAATCCTCAACGCGCAATACGTCCCTTTTTAGCTGTTGTAACACAATTACGGTACGATCAAGCTGCTGAACAATCCCCTCGTTGCCCGGCTGTTCTGTCACCGACTGAACGGCCGGTGTGAAATGACGCAAGCGGAATTGTACTTCTGCAGACGTCGGCGTGACCAACTGCGTCAAAGTACCTGCGCTTGCAGAAACATCCCCTTCCGGCGAGACTGTGTAATCGACCCCGAATGTCAGGCTGCGCGTTATAGCACCATCCGCATCCAGCAGTTCGGCTGAGTGGTCAGCGCTTGCCAGATATCGCCAGGGAATTGTGTTGGTTGCGCTTTCGGATGCTGCGAAAATCACCTCTTGGGTTTCTTCGTTCTGAGCCATCAGTGTTGTACTCCTAATGCATTAAGGATGTCAGGCAGCCGCTCGGGCACGGGCGCGCCTGGGGGCCAATATGATGGATTGCCAAAGTCATTGACCCGGCGGTTTTCGGCGCGCCGGAAAGCGGCTTGCGCTTCGCCGTCGACCAGCTCTTGCAGGTTGTCCCAAACCGCTCGATCGAGAACCTGATTGATGTACCAAAGGTTGGTCGGGCCGCTGAACTGGTTGAGGTACTTTGTTGCTGCACGACCAAACTGGTCGTGCTCTTTCTTACCGCCTGTGATCGCTGCGACACCGCGGCCTATCAGGCCGCCGGTCTGGTTCGCAAATCCAACTGCGGGGCCTGCAAGGGTTGCGCTGAGGCCGCCACCAAAGCGGTTCTGGGTGCTGTTGGCGAAATCGCCAAAAATCCCAAGCCCACCACCTTGAAGCAATGCTGCCGCCGCAAATTCAGGTGTATCCATAGCGCGCGGGTCGCGACCCTTTGCCAACTCTTTTAGCTGAATACTCAGCGCCCCTGCAGCTGTCGTGATTGTCGCGAACATCGCAATGTTGCTGATGCGCGACCCATTCACTTGATGAAACAGCACGCGGCCCAGCTGGTTGAACACCATCGACATCGCAAAGGACTTATACATCAGGCCTGATTTGAGGAGTTCCCCATAAAGAGAACCTGGCGCGCCGGCGTCAAATGCCGCTTGACCCCGCAAAGATGCCGATGGAACGGCAAATTCCATTTGCTCACGCACCATCGCGTCCAGGCGCAGGCTCAAATCCAGCGCCTGATCGGCATCGATGTCTTCGCGGTGGCGAATATCTCCCGGCAACAGGAACGCAGCATCAGGCTCAGCCTCATCGCGGAACAATTCCGTCTTGCGGATCACATCCCAATCGTCGGCATCAAACCCACGCTCAATGAGCCTTGTTCGCAAGGGGGCATCAAGATCATCAAGAAGTTTGCCGGCGTTGTCCGCAAGGAGCCCGTAAAATTCGAGACGGAACACGCCGCGACCGATATCTGTCCAGGCTGTCAGGCCAGACGCGCGCATTGTGAATTCGCTCAGCCGCTCCATTAGCGGTCCTACGGTGTCATCCCCCATCAATCGGGACTGCGCGACGCCAACGTTTGCCGCTGCATCAGCTATGATACCGGCGCGGGCCATTAATCCACGTTGCTCAGACGAGCCAATTGCCTTGATCTGCCGGCCAATGACGCGGTTCCAATCCATGCCGACATGACGCGACGCCATAGCCTGAAAGCCCAAATCTGATACCGCCGACAGCATGGCACCGCCCAGCTGAGAGGCGACCAGGAAGTGCCGCAGGTTGGAAAACCCGGCCGCCACGACGTCACTTTCAACCTTGTTGGCAGCGCCTGTGTAGAGATCGAACATGCGGCGCGCGTGCTGTCCGCGGCCTTTGGCTTCTGCGACAGGGTCTGAGTATCGTGATTTTGTGAGGCGGGACTGCTCCCAGCCGCGCTCATGGGCCAGCTTTTCGGCTGTCTGAATTGCCAGCTCCAAGCCCGCGCGGGGGTTGGGCCCCAAAACTTGCATCGAGGCCGTGTCTCGCGCCATAGACTTCAGGTGCGCTACGACAGCCGAAAACGGATCAGACCGCCCGAATTGATCATTGGCCGTCAGCCAATCCTCACCGCTCTTGAAATGCAAAAGGCGATGATCGCTGCGGCTGTTGGCAACCGCGCGGCCCAGCTGCACACCCGACGGTTCGCGGCGCGACCATCCATTGGTTGTGATCCCATCAAAGACATCTTGCAGAAAACGGTCACGCGCGGCCTGTGTGCTGCCGCTAAAGGGCAGGCTGGTGTCGCGATCGATGATCCGTTCCCAATCGAGGCGCTGCGCCATTTGGGCGGACCACTGATCAAACCCGGCCCTTTTGACCAGGGCCGCGTCCCAACTATGGGGAAGATCGTATTTATCGAGCTTCGGCAGGTTGCCGCCAGCCGCGTTAAAATCTGTGCGAGCAATTTCCAAGGCCTCGCGCACGGCATCAGCGACCTGTTTGGAGGCTTCGTTGCCGGATGCCTCGCCGTTCAGCTCATGTACCACATCAGACAAAAGCGCCTTATTGCGGACATTCCCGAAAATGTTGCGTTTGTGCTTTTCAATCAGCGCGCCGATCAGGCGCATGTATTGCGCTTCAAGAGCGTCAGCCCGCGCGCCCGCATTTTGGAATTTGGCTGACTGGCCCCACTCGACCAGCTGGCGCGCCGCATTCGACGCATTGGCCGTCCCGTCGCTGTCCACATGGTCCGCCACATTCTTGATGATCTCGATGTTCTTTTGGACCTGCATCAGATTGCTGCGCTTGGTTTCCTGAGCGCGCCGGCGCAGATGGGTCCAAACGTCCTGCGCGGCCGCCGCCTCAGCGCCAGGGCCAAGATGGGCATGGGCATCCAGCCGGCTGCGCAGCAGGTCCTGCGCCTCAGCGGCGCGCGAACGGGGCATATCACCGCTCTCGATCGCGCGCTGGATGCAGTCGATCAGAGCCATCAGCTGTCGGCAGCCTCTTCTGAAACCACCTCAGCGACTTGCCAATCCTCCGCCAAAAGATCGTCGCTGTCTTTCAGGGTCTCCAAATAGGGCCGGTTCCCGCCACGTGATCCATTGATCAGCAAGGCTGACTTGCCACCACCACGGCCACCAACGGTGCCGACAAAGAGGGTGATCCCGTTGGCCCAGCTCTTCCGCCGTGCCAGAGCGCCGCATAGAAGCGCTTCGAGCGGCATGGTCCCGTGCGCCACAAAACCCCCTTCGTTGGCCTGAGCGCCCGTTTCTGGGTGTGTGACGGCCTGTTTGGCGGCCCCTTGTGGTGGTGTCTTCTTGGATTTAGCCATTTGCCACTCCTTTCGGCATGCAGATTTGCAGTTGTTCGAGGAAGTCCGTTTCGTCATCGATGTCCTGAAGGACGTCCGCCACGCGGACCGTAGGACCATCCGGCCCAATGGCGGGGAAGGTTTGATCAACATCGTCGGCAGCAGCCGCAAACGCCCGCACGTCGCGTTCGATCAGCTCAACCTGGGCGGTCACGCCCGAACTTTCGACCGGGTCATCAAAAAGGGCAGGGGTGCGAAGGTCTGAACCAACGTCGGGTTGGTTCATGTCAGAAAAAATGTCGCGCTGCGAGCGACCGTTGACATCGAAGAGGCCATCGATTGCAGGCGCATTTCCGCCGGTCAGTCTTTGTGATTGTTGGGCTTCGAGTTGGTCGCGCAGATCTACTGGCGCGACCCCGGGCGTCAGGTATTGTTCACCTGCCGCAGTGCTTTCGCTTCGGCTTCGATCTGTTGCTTCACCCGCGTCGCCGCGGCGCGCTGCTCCTGCGTCTTGCCGGGCATATTCAGGATGTCCGTCGCTTTTTGGTACTGCATCACCGCGCGGGGCCGCATACCCTTCAAAGTCTTCGAGACTGTATTGTGCGAATTGGCGTCCATCGTCGCTCTCCAGATCAGCTTCCGCAAAAAGAAGCTCTACATCGCGAATATCATCAATAGCGTCCTCGACGCTACCTCCGTTTCGCAAAATCTGCTGCGTAATGGCGGCGCGGGTTTCATCGTTGACAAGATCGCGCAGGCCACGTGCATCTATTTCAGCGTCAATTGCTGATTCAATCTCTGAGATCATGGCGCGTGTTTGCGCGGGCGATCCATCGCTCAATGACGGATCGAAAACCTTTGCGCCTTGCTGTTTTTGGTCGGCATAATTTTGAAGATCAGTACGGCGTGCGGAAAATTCTGCACGGCTCGGCAACCACTCACTGTCGCCCGCGGCTTCGCGCACCAATAGATCGATCAATCCCTGTTCGCTTAGATACCCATTAAGCTCTGGATCGCGCGAACCCGTTGCGTCAGTTATTCCCGGTAAGCGCTCTTCCCACTCTTTTGCCGGGAAATTGTCCATGTTCTTAAGACCGCCAGCCCTGAACAAGCGCGGGTATGATTGACGTGTAATATCTGCGTTTTTTAATTCGCGGCCGATCGGGCCATATGGGTCAATCTGTAGCGATATCTGCCCTGAAGGTGGATCGCCCCGCTTAGATCGATGTCCGTTGGATAGCCAGTTCGTGAGCGGGCGGCGCGCGGAATTGTCATTAAGCGCCGCCTCCGTAACTGTGTCCGCCAAAGCCGAATAGACACGATCGCCTTCCTGCGTCCACGGGCGCGCAAATGAGGTTTGACCAACTCGGATTTCAAATCCATCTTCATCCGCAGAAAACGCCGCACCGTCATACTCAGCAGATCTGCCGGAAATGCCCGTGCCATCTGGGCCGCCCGATCGGACAAAGCGCGGCTGCCCCTGATACGCGCCATCAACTGCACCGATATCGCCACCCAAGACGCGCTCCGTCCAAGCCAGACGGCTGTCCATATGGGGGATACCTGGTCGCAAAAACGTATCGCTGAATATCTGCGTAGCCTCAGCAGCATTTTTTGCACCGCGCAGCTTGTCCAACACAGCTCCCTCATCGGTCTCGGTCAGCTCATGCAAAAGGAAACCTAAGTTCGCTTTGTAGCTCCGAACGTCGAGCCCGTTTTCATCCGCCCAAGCCTCAAAGGCACGACGACGGGGGCCGGTCCATTGCGCATATCCAAACCCGCCAGCAGATCCGGGAATGAGCGGGGCCAACTCTTGCAGGGTCTCAAACCCACCGCTTTCGTGCCCAAGATTTCCAACGATGCCGGCCACTTGGAAATCTTCCAGACCCAGCGCCTCGCCAAGATCAAACATGAGCCGGTCCGATATTGGGCTTTGCTCATTTGGCACAACCGTTTGCGGCCTCACCACGACGGGCGCGCCGCTATCCAACATCACTTGAGCTTGATCGATAGCATCGACATGCGCCACCGGTTCGATCCCTTCCGGCGTGCTGTCCAAAGCGGCCTCATCCCGTGCGAGCGCCGCAGCTGCGCCGCGGACTTTGTCAGATCCGCTTATCCGGCGGGCACCATCTAAAAGCGCGCGGTTGCTCGCACGCGCACCACTGGCGGCAAGACCAGCGCCGTCTTTTAGGGCACGACCCGCCAAAGGCAGTGCGCCCCCAAAAGTGGCCCCAAACAGCAATTGCAATGCGGGGTTGGGAGCCTCGCGACCTAGAAATTCGGCCTGCTCGTTATAGGCAGGTAGGGCAAGTGCTTCAGATCCAGCGCCAAGCAAACCTTCGATCACAACGGTGCGGCCGAGGCTGCCAGCCCCGGCGCCAAAGGGCAATGTCGCCAGACCTTCGATATCGGAAACGGCCGCGCCGGCCATGCCAACAAACTCAGCGGCCGCGCCGCCAAAGCTTGGACTGGATCGATTTTCGGTGCGACGCTCCAGATCCTCAATTTCTTTCAGCATTTCTTCACGCGTATGCGCCGCAGCACTTGCATCAAGATCTGCGACGCCAGTGGGAAAATTGGCAAAAGATCCGGGATCTGAAATGCGCAAAGCTTCCAGATCGACAAAGAGTTGGTCAAGCGTTTGCTGATCCTCAGCCACGGCGTCAGCGCCTTCGCGCATTGCAGACCCAATCGTCTGAAGACCCTGATTTTGGGGCACGGCTTGGGGCGAAGCTTTCCAGCCATCCCGCGTGCCGTAAACGGCCTCAGAAATATCACCGATCATGCGCTTGCGCCGATCGGAAATACGGCGCTCACGTGTTTCCCAATAGTTCCGCTCAAGCGCTTCGCGTTGGAAGCCAAGACCCACCATCTCACCGGTGCTGGTCTCAATATCTTCGCTTGCGGGGGCAAGGCCCGCAGTCGCGGTTGAGGGAGAACTGTCAAGAAACGTCACTGGCCTGCCCCCTGCACATTGCGTTGCAAGGCCTCTAAATCAACGTGGTAAAATCCATCTGCAGCCTGTGGATCCGTCAGCCACCGCATGGAACCATCACTGCGAGGCAAGCCAACGAGGTAGCGACCGCCCCCCACACTCATCAACTGCAGCTGATCTATGCGGGCGCGGCGCGCACTGCGATCACCATTTGAGGGAAGTTCCCGTCCACCGATCAAGGGCGGCCCACCGGACGCCGTCGCATTGGCCCACATTTCAGGGGTGGCCCGCTCTAAAACCGTTTCGACTACATCAGGCGACATCGTAGACGGCAGCAAAGTGGGGCGACCACGCACCGTCTGCACGCCCCCAAAGACCGTGCCGCGATGCATCACGCCACCGGATACGGCCTGCAGAGATTGAGCATAGGCCGCCCGCGCAACGTCATCGCTTGCGTCGGGATCGACGGACAATCCAGCCGACGCATAATGAGCATCTGCCGCATCAAAGAGCGCCGCCAATCGCGCACGATCGGCGGGTGGAAACGCGGCTGTGTACTGCGCACGTAGGCCAGAGCGGGCTGCGGATTTAGGCTTGGCCCCATTTTTGTCGCGCAGCAATTGGCGACCGATCAACATGGTCCGCGCGGCGCTCAGATCATTGGTTTGAGAAACCAGCTGGCCCGCGAGGTGAAACACCGGATCCTGCGCACCCACCTCTTGCAGAGCTGGGCCAGCACGATCGCCAAACCCGCTGACGAGCTGCGTGGCAATTGCGAGCTGAGCATCAGGGTCTGCACGCTCTATCTCGGCACGGATCGCATCGCGCTCGCCATTCGTAAAGTATCGAAGCTGAGGATTTTGGGTGTGGATGTCTTGAGTGACGGTCTCGGCTAGGTCGATCCGGGCGCGAATACTGACGCGATCATTCAAGTCAACGGGACCAACATTGAAGATGCCCCGCTGGCTGACATGAGAAAGCGGATCGTTTTCCAGGCTCTCGATCGTCTTTGTGTGGATTGCTTTCAGGCGGTTGAGGCGGGCAATGTCTTCGGGGTCGCCCGTTGGTGCGGCCTCTATCTGCGCAATGACTTGCGCCTGATCTGCCGGATCGATGATCAGGAAATTGCCTTCGGTCTGTACTGCGGCGACAGTGGCCCGCAAGGTTGCTGCATGCTCAGTCCCTTCTGCCCTATCAAGCAGCTCAGGCAAGCGATCGAAAGCCCGCCCACTTTCAATGATTTTCACCGCGTCGGTGACCTCAGACTTTAGGTTTGCAGCATCGGTCTTTGCGGCCATCTCAGCGGCTTTTGCCTGCAGCACTGCCGCAGCGGCCACCGCGCGATCCGCTTGCCCCTTGAGTGCAATTGCACGCTTGGGCTCCAAATCATCGAACTCGCCTGCCTCCATCCGATCAAGAAACTCTTGCGGATCGGTCTGCAGGGATTGCAGCGCCGATGCGTCGATCACCTCACCATAGGTGCCGGCGATCAGCGCCTCTTCATCTTCGGCGGAAATCCAACCAGCGGCTTTTGCAGCACCAATGTCGGCAGCCGCCGATTGCAATAGGGCGTCACGGCTTTCTTGATCTGGGGCGGCCACTGCTTCGCGGTTATAAATGCGCAACGACCGATTGAGCCCTGCAAGTGCGCTGTCCCGTTGCAGCGCGTATTCCCGCCGTCCGATGGCCCGAGTTTGCGGATGCGCCATTTGCCGGTATTCCAGCGCAAACGTCTCCCGCTGCCTGCCTTCAGGAAGCGTCTCAAGGATCTCTTGTTGCAGGGCCTGCGTATCCGCCTCAAAACGAGTGGCCAAACCCTCCAGGTTCGGGTCCTGTTCGTACTGATCGCGCAAAGCACCCAACCGCTCAGCCGCTGTCACGCGCGCCGTTTGCATGTTCATGGCACGTGCGTGCTCGACCTGATTAACGCCATATTGCACAGCGATATCGGCAAGCCCCGCAACGGCATCTGCAACGCTGGGTTGGTCAAACCGTTGGCGTGGTTTTTGCGTCGGCTGAAAAGGTGTGTTGGACTGTGGGACGATCACGGCCATTGCTAAGTCCCCGCCAACTCAGGCCAAAGCTTCAATGAACTTGTGATAGTGCGAGATGCAGTGTTGGCGACACCGGTCAGGAAGCCCAACTGGCCGCGGCTTTCGGCGAGCTGCGCTTCGGCATTCAGGCTGCTTGCCTGACTTTCGGCGTTGAAGCGGACCGCCTGCGCTTCCATCGCGCGCTCCACGCCCGCAGCGTGACCCAAGTTTTGTGAGCTTGCGCTGTCTAGCCGGACACCTCGGGCGCTCAGTTGAGCACGCTGCTGACTGATCAACCGGTCCATCCGAGACCGTGATTTCGCCTCTTCGTAGCGACCAATCTCTCGCGCTTGCTCTGCTTCGACACGGGCAATGGCGGCGTTTTGGTTACCGATCGCGCGCTGCTGGCTGGCCGACGCGACGCCAGAGACACCTGATAGGATCATGCCTGCTGTCGCGATATCACACATCAGTCATCACTCACCATCATTGTCGGCGTCCGAGCGACGATCGTCAGCGGCGCGCCTGGTTCGGGTTTGAAGCGGAAATAGCTCTGCGAAGCCCAACCCTTGTGACCCGGCAAATCCACAACGGCATCTTCAACAAGCCGCACAGGTTCCGCATATGTAGGATCAACAAGCTTGGCCGGATCGGTAACGACCGGGACGCCCTCAATGCTGCCAACCACCTGAAATGTTCCACCAGAACTCCAATGCAGATGAACCCCCGACGCGCGGTGCGCCTTCATTCGGCCTTCGTCGCCGCCATCTGGCGTGCCCACGCGCATATCCAGCGTGTCAAAGACCTCATCATCTGATCCGTCCAGCCCAACGATCGCGGATGTGACCTGTTCGGGTAAGGTGACCTGCGAATTTTCCACCGTCAGGTTCGTCACGGCACCCGCTTCAGTCCAGGCGACAACCTCTTGACCATCCAAATGATCAAGGCCTGTGATCGTATCTGTCAGATCGCCCTGATAGCGCACTGCCGCGTATAGGTGCCATGCGTCGGCCAGAACCGGCGCATCCCCATCGAGATCCACAAAGGGCTTTTGGAGGCGCTCACGGAAGTATTGATCTTGACCGCCAACAACGCGCTTTACGACCAATTCCAGAACCTCGCTGGCACCATCTTCTGACGGCATGACCTCAATATCTGTGACGTGCCCGCCTGCTAGGGTGTGACGATGAAATCCGAGCGTGCGTTGCTTGAGAATGTAGGTGCATCCAACCAGCTCACCGTTTGACAAGACAGCCCAGATAACAGGTACAGGCTCAGACTGATAAACCACCTTGACGCAACCCGGGGCCAAAATGTGCCGCGCGATCTGGGTCAGGGGCTCGCCGTCAAATTTTCCGTCCTGACCAACCAACAAAGCCAGCAGCCGTCGCCCGGTCTTGTCAAGGAATACGACTTTTCCGGCAACGACCACCGGCGCGATGTCAGAGCTTCCTATGTCGGTGTCATTGTCGTAAATCGCGGTTTCTTCTGCATAAGCCCGATCGGCATCCGAGGACGATCCGACAAATTCTCCCGCCGTCGTACCGATGTGAAGAACACCTTCACAGCCCACAATGTAAGTAATCTTGCCGTTTTCCCGCGCATCGCTATCCAGCGCATATGAAAAACCCTCATCATCGCCACCTGTGGCTGACATATCGACCGTGCCACCAATCACGGAATGCCAAAGCGTTCTTGGCTCTTCAGGCGAACCGCCGTAAATGTGACGCTGACGATAGGATCCGATTGCGCGTGGGTAGCCCTTTATCGCAGACCAGGCCTGTTCGGCCCATCTATACGTGCCGGAGCTAACCAACCCTTCTGGAAGCTGGCGCACAACATCTGCCGTGGCGGTGCGCGCGTCGGTGACGGCAGAAATCCGGAAAATACCACTACCATCGCTCAGGTACTCATAGATAGGGCCACCCTTTTCCGCCAACCAAAGACCGTCCTTATGCACGGGCGGATTGATACCGGTGTTGCGGCCGGTCAGGGCGAAGCCTGACACCTCAAAAACATAGGATCCGGTCCACCGACGATCGCCGATCGACACAATTTCCTTGGCCACCCAATCTGGGTAACCTCCCGAATTGCTGTCAGCAAAAGATGTCCATTGCACCACGCCACCGCTGTCGACAACACCACCCACTGCTGTGGCAGTTGGTGCGCTTGTGTGGCACGTTCCGTTGTCGGCATCGAAGCCGGCAATTCGGTAAACATTTCCGTTGTAGTAATATTCCTCGTCTGTAACCGCATCGATATCAGCCGTCCAATAGGGCGTGCCGCTGGTGTTGACTTCGTGCAGCTCGAAAAGAACGCCAACATGATCCGCAGTGAAATGATCAAAGTTCGCGGTCACCCCGATCGAGCCGCTAATGCCATCGACCGTCAGCTCCTGCGCGGTATCGAGATTACGTGGCGAAAACGGGCCATTCTCAAATACGGTCGGCTCGATCGTCCAATTGTCGATCGCGAACCGCGAAAGGCGATGGGGCGCAACTTCACCCTCTGCCAAGTAGACCCGATCCGATGAGAGCAACGAATGCAGACGTTTTGCCTGTGCAATCGTGTACGGCGTCGCGATTGAGTAGGGCGTCGTTTGCCCGCTGGCGGGAACAAGTTCTCCGTCTCGCCAAAACCGCAGAAGCATAGCCGTCCATTCCAGCAAGACTGCATCTTCATCGCTGAATTTGAACCGCATAAGGCAGGCAGGCTGATTGTTGTGGGTACGTCCTAAAAACTCCGTGCCGGGCAGACGGGTGACCGGGCCTTCTGGCAGAACCATGAAACCACGGCATTTGCGCGCACCATTGGCATATCGCTCGTAATCAGTGCGCCCATGCATAAGCGCCGACAACTCGCCGGATGCGACCGAAGGGGAGGGGGGCGAGACCCGGACCATCAGACCGGCTTCCCGAAGTCGACGCCACTTAGCGCCAGATCCAGCGGACTGCGACCATAGGCAACGTCGTTGCTTTGCTCGACACCCTCCATCCGGTCCGCCTCGCGCATGGCATTGCGGAAATTCTCGAGCATGCGATCGGATCTGTTGACTGACCGCGCAAAAACCATCGCGAACTGTGCCGCCAGCAAATATTCCAACGCCAAAACAAAGCTTGGCGTGAACAGCGCGACGTTGGTTTCGTCTTTGGTGTATATGACCTGGGGGGCATCACCGTTGGTGTAAACATGTGCCTCGCGACGCCAGGTCAAATCTGCGCCGCCTTGCGTGAGGTTGCGCACGCGGATGCATTGCGGGGGCGGGCTAAAGGCATAAGGCATGCCATCAGGGGTCGGCGTGTTAGCGATCACTGCGCCCGGCAAGATCCGATGACGCGCAAAATTCCAATCCAAGGCCTCAAGGACATTGCGCCGGCGCGCGTCGTACATGATGCGCGCCTGGCGCGCATCACTTGAGCCGTCCTCGATGCTGGTAAAGCGCTTCCGATGTTCCGCCCACGCATACGCGCGCTCGACAATATCAGAAATACTTTCAGCCTGTAGGACAGCCATTGATCAAATCGCCAATCAAACGTGATTGGCGAACAGCAGATCGAAATCGATTTGCCCGTCGCCTGTGGCGTCCGCTGCGGTAAACACCTTTAGGGTGATGAAATTGAG
Organism: uncultured Paracoccaceae bacterium; assembly: GCA_937995865.1. Classification (GTDB taxonomy): domain Bacteria; phylum Pseudomonadota; class Alphaproteobacteria; order Rhodobacterales; family Rhodobacteraceae; genus Shimia_B. Next base: position 11,944 of record CALKJA010000186.1, read on the forward strand.
CGGGGCTTCAGCCATGCCAAGCTGCGCCCAGATCGGCATGTTCCATTTGGCGTCAAAAATGGTGATAGGGTTGTTGCCCGTGGCACCACCTGTCGCTTTTGTAACATCCAAAAGCGCATCGGTATCATCATCGATCCCGATCACAGCCTGAGCAAATCCCCAACCGGTTGTCTTGATCGCGCTTTCCGGCAGCATGACCGCTGACGCCGGGATATCCAAAAGTGTATATTCGGATCCGCTTTCATCTGTTGCCAGACAGTTCACTGTTCCGCACACGCGCAGGATGTGACCAAGCGCCGAGGCACCGGACGCCGACGTGAACACACCTTGGGCATCGGTGCTGCCGTAGACGGTGGATTTTACTTTTACGATTGCCATTTTGGCCTCCAATTATCCGTGATGTTCTTAGGAAATTTCCGGGCAAATCGCCGCCCGGAAAGGGATCAACCGGCGATTTAGCCGTCGATCAGGCACTCGATTTCAGACACACCGGTGTCTTCCATCCGGCGGCAATCCATAGAGGCCTCAGACCAGACGTAAGGCGTGTTGTATTTGCTGCTATCAAGGGTGTCGCGCGGCGTGATGTCTTGCCAGACACCAAGACGCACGCAGGATTTCCGCCAGGTGGGCACGCGCTGAACTGTGACCAGACCGCTGCCATAGTCCTTGGTCTTGCTGGTCAGGTTTTGGAATTCGACAAACAAATGGTTCCAGACCATCGCAAGCTTGCCTTCGGCATTGAATGCCGGGGCAGCTTCCGCCTTGTAGTCCGCCGAAGTCAGCTTTAGCTCATCGCCAAGATCATCGATCTGCTCAGCCGTTACGGCAATGATGATCGGCTCGGCCTGCAGATCATACTTATGGCTCGCATAAAGCTTGCGATTGTTGCGCAGCTTCTTCAGGTTCAAACCCGTTGCAGCCGTGCCGTTACCCTCCTGATCTGTCGCGGGGATGACTTGGCCGGCAAGGAATGGCTTAACGGTGCTCCCCATCTCGCCCTCATAGGCATCCCCGAACATCCCTTCGAGGATCACATCCTCATCGACAAAACGCTTCATCGCGCCGGCGATTGCCATATGCGTCGGCGACATGAAATCCTGCATGCCTTTGAAAACATCTTCGCTGTCGATAAATTCGCCATCATCAAACGGCGGCTGGTATTTCAGCCAGCGGCGACGGCGGTTTGTGGGGTTGTCCCGGTTGGACGGGGCGCGCGTACCGCCGCGCCGCTTGGCCTTCTTGCTGTCATAAAACAGGGCAGGGGCACTTTGCGTGCCTTCGCAGGGCTGCTCCGAAACCAACGGGCGCAAGACAGACGACTGATGGTCTACCGCCAGCTGCGCTTGGTCCTGGTAGGTTTGACGATAGGATTGATTGAAACGTTCAGCAAAGCTCATTGGGGCCCCTCTCTCTGAACAAATTGAAATTGATTTGTTCGGAGGACCCCCCGGCAAATGCCGGACCCGACCTGAAGGCGCGCCCTTCTATGGCGGCAGCGCTTTCGCTGCAGTCAGCGGACCCCAAAGAATGAGACCACCCGCATTTAGAGAATCAGTTTCACTTGCCATAAAGCTTGTCAAGCTTTATGTGGTGCTCTCAGGGGCCGCGAAGCACGAGCCCTTGACGTTTTGTAGCGCATCAAGACACAGAATGGCCCGCGAACTCCCCAGGTCCGCGGGCCATTTTCTTTTGGTTCAGGCCACGTGGCCCACGATGCGCTTACGTTTTAGTGTGCTGCTCGATGATCCGGTTGAGACCTTTGAGCTCATTTTGTAACTGGCTAATGCGCGCGGGATTGCCCTTTGCCTTCGCCATATCGCCGTCGCCCTTGGCCATGATCTTGGTCTTGCGTTGCTGCGCTGCGGCCAGATCCGACGCAGGAGCACCGCCGCCGGGTGGAGGCGTCAACGTATCTTCGCTCATCAACTCAGCCATTGCGTCCATCATCATCATTAGATGCACGTCGCCCATGCCTTCATTCAGCTTGGATGCGATGTTTTTTGTGGCGTCCGCATCCCAGCCCTTCTGCGCCGCGATTGTTTGAAAGGCGCGCACGCCTCGATCCCGCGTTTCCTCCCAATTGCCGCCCCATTTTTCCTTCATGGCCGTTTCGAGCTTTTGTTCGTTTGCCGCCATCGTGCCCTGCATTTCGCTGAACCAACCGGTTACATGCTGAGCATATGCATCGACGCTAAACTGCGCGACGGCCGGAGGGATGCCGGCCTCAAATGCGGCTTTTGTAAAGTCGGCCATCATATTCTCATTGACGGGCAATCCCTCGGGCAGATCAGCCGGCAAGGCCAACTCATATTTTTCGATCGTTTCTGGCACGCCCAATTGCGCGCCGTTCGCCTTCAGGAAATCAAGCGCTGTTTTTCCCTCTCCGGGCAGTTCAACAAGGCTCTTTGGATCTTTGCCTAGCTTAGCTGTGGCAGTCATTTCGCCCTTGAGCGCCTTTTCCAAAGCTTCTTCAGCCGTGCCGCTGTGGTATCCACTCTTGACCACATGTTCCTTCAGGCTGGGATCCGACCAATCGCGCTTGTCGTACCAGGGCGTGTCATCGGACCCGCTGTCCGCGCCACCCGCGCCGGGCGCGCCGCCAGCTCCTGCATCGCGAGATCCTTCTGCGCCGCCGTCGCCAGGTTCTGTATCTGCGACGCTGCCTTCAGCGCCGCCCGCTCCCGCGCCAGCGCCCGCATCACTGGGCGACATCAGTCTCTCTGGCCGCAGCGCCAGTGTCGTGAATGGAAAATACTTCATGTGGTGTAACTCCTTGTTTTCGGATGAGGTTCAGTTCGTCTTGGGTAACTTCGGCACGCGCCAGCAACTGCAGAACAAGGCCCTTGCGGGCCGCGCGGGCGAGTAGATCCTCGTGGGAGTAGATTTTCCCGGTTTCGGGATCTATCTGCGGATCTTCAAACACATGCCCCAAATGGATCAGGTCTTGGATCACGGCTTGATCCTGGGCGAGCGTGCGCCAGCCTGTCGCGACGGCGACCATCTGGCGTTCGCCAAACAGAGCATGGATTGCACCAAGGGCGGCAAGGCGCAGGGATTGCATCAGACGCCCCCCTGATCAAGCGCAGCCAAACCACCCGCCATATCAAGGCCTTGTTGCGCCATTTCCATAGCCTGTGCTTGTTGCAATTGCTCTGCACGGGCCGCGCGGGCGGCGGCAATATCCTCGGCGCTACGCATCACTCGCTCAGGCGCACCCCGCGCCTCAACCAGAACTTTTTGAGCATAGTCGGTGTCCACCGCATCCCAGACCTCCTCGGGTCTTGGGTGGGATTTGGCCAGCTCAGCCGTGTCTATCAGGACGCGCGAAACCGCGAGACCTTCCTGCGCTTTTTGAGCCAATGCCGCGACAGAAGTGTATTCAATATCCAACGCCTGGCCGCGCAACACCTCTGGCGCGGGTGGGATTTGCCCGGCGCGGTAAAGCAAACCAAACCTGCGCTCTAATGCAGGCGCGATCCCCTCGACTTGCATCCGGCCCAGATAGGGCGCGTGTAGACGCAAACGCTCTTCTTGGCGCTCGATGACCTCCAAACGATCAAGGCCAGTACGGCCTTGCAACGACAGCATGGCTGAGGCCCAGCCTTTTTCGACCTCTTCAATGGTCTGCCGTGCCATATCTAGGGTGACCGGCAGGCCGTTGAATGTGAAAATCGGGCGCACCAATTGGTTGCCCTGATGGCTGATCGCGCCGTGCAAAAACTTGCCGGGCGACATCTGCATGCCGCGCGCTGCGCGTGCGCCTGGTGTGCCGACAGGCGGTCTGGCCGCGAGCGCGCCTGCTTGTTGGTTTTGCTGTTCCTGCACTTGCAGCTTTATTGCAGACGCAAGGTTCTGATATCCCAGCCCGCGGCCCCACGGATCCTCAAAATCATCAGCGTCCCAACGCGGAATGAAAAACGCCTGATCATAGGTGCCCTTCTGACGCACGACAGCCTTTTCATCGACGCACACATGGGTTGAGAGGAACTTTTGGCCCCCACGCCCGATTTGACCAGGCGTATAGTCGTCATTGGGCTGGTAGGCTTGCAGGTACAGATGGCGCTCTGTGTTGGCCCGCTCCGAGTTTTGGTTCGCCAGCTCTTGGATTTTGGGAGGCAGGTTTTCATACCCATAAAACCGCGCTGCCTGAATTGCCGTTAGCATAGTTGGCACGATCAGTTCATCCGCAAACCCAGCCGCATCGACCGCAAAATTCGCATCGACGGGGTTGATCGCCTTGTCATGGATCCGGTGCCGTCCGGCGCCCTCATCCTCAACCATAAACCCCGTGCCCAGAACAGAACAATCTGACACCCACGGCACGGCAGCTTGGTAAAAATTCGACACGGCAGGACGGAAACTCGCGAGCATGCGATTGGTTACCAAGTCGTGCCAGATCTTGACATCGCGCTGTTCGCGAAGGTCAGGGTCCGGTGTTGTAACGCGAAACCAGCGATTTGCTGGATTGGCGAGCGTCGAAAATATGCTGGCGCTGGCCTGATTGGCGCTTTGCTGCGTGGTCGAATTAAAAAGCTGCGAAAGGTTCGCGTGATCCCGTGATGCACCATCAAAACCCACACGCTGAGGTCGATACAGCGATGCAATTAGGCCCAGCTCTTTGGTGCGGCGCTGCTTTTTTGATTTCATTTGCTCATTGCGATCGATGATCGCCTTAGCAACGCTGTTGTCCTCCTGGCCAATCATGATCAGATCCCCATCGGTGTCGTGAGAATATCAGCTGCTACGCCGGAGCGCCGCCGCCGCAAGGCACGCTCAACTTCGCCTTCGCGCTGTATGGCATCGCTTTCTGGGGCCGCCATTCGCTGGACTGTTGGGGTGTCATATTTTGGGGTGCCGCACATGTGGTTGTCCTTCCTTGGGATCAGGCCGTTTCGGCCTGGAGTGTTGAAACGAGTTTCGGTGGTGACGTTTCCCCCAGGTCAGATCGCAACCAAACAAAGGTCGCGAAATCCTGTCCGTCTCGGCCAAGGCTCCAACATGGCCCCTCAAACCGCGCGCCGGCGCGCAATAAAAATCGGTGTGACCAATGATAGGTCGCCAGGCTGTCGGCATGGACGCGGTGCAGACCCCGATCGAGCATCGCAGGCACCACCACATCACGGATCCGGTCAGCGATCTGGCGGCAATGGTTAATGGTCAGCGCATCCGTCCCGAACATATGGGCAACCCCGACGCCTGGGCTAAGTGCCGCCACCCCAAAGAGGGCGACCGGCGTCATCGACGCCGCAGGGCGCGCAACTTCAAACCACAAATGCCGTGGACCTACGTCGGCCAGATCCCGATAGAGCGAAAAGGCGTTTTGGTCAGGGCGCTGCGCATAAATTTCCTCTGCGTCCTTGGCCCGCATATTTTTGCACAGGTGCAGAACCATAGCGTCAGACCAGCCCTCGAATGTTAGCGCGTCGGTCATCCCCACATCTCCCTTGGATCAAAATCATAGCTGTCATTGACCGGTCCCTGATCGAGCATGATCCCGTCATCCAGGGGCGGGCCACCGTTGTGCCCGACCAGATCGGCCGTTTTCGGGCGCCCGTCTGGCAGGCTTTCGCTCAGCATCATGTAGCCGCCGGCATCGATCACATCTGCCGCGCGCACGCCCTTTTTCTTGGGCACACGGCCTCTATTTGTGGTCTTTTCGGCGTCCTGCGCCCACACATAATCGTTTTCCAAACCGCGCTTCAGAAGCTTGCAGCTTGGATCGATGATCAAACCTTGGGTGCCAAAGTGCTGCCATTGCATCGCGGCCCGCCAGACAGCCAGACGTGGCTCAATCCGGTTACCACCAAGGGTCTGAGGCTCGATATCCAGACCGGACGCCTGACTAACTTGGCTGGTCCAGGTCACATCCTCTTGGCTTTCCTTCTGACTACCGGCCATATCAGCCAAAACCATCTCCACGCGCATGCCAGAAAACCGCTGTGCCAGCAGATCCTTGAGCGCCGCACCGAATTGCGGCGCAAAGGATCCATCCTTGAACCACAACTCAGCGTTAATGCGCCATTGGAACGGCTCAAAGAATTGGCCGATGACCGCGGCCCCAAAGTATCCCTGATCCAATCCGATCCGCAGGGGGTGGCCCGGCACCGGATCAAGCAGGCTGCGGGAAATATGCAGGTTTGGAACAAACAACGGGTGTTCGGTGCTGCCCTTGAACACAGGATCCCCGACCCGGATATATCCAATTCGGTTGTAGACCAAACGCTCAACATCATTGCCGCGCCCTTCGGCCCGTGCACCGGCGATGACGCGCGGATAATACTTCGCACCAAGGTTCTGCAGGTTTTCGCAGCCCGGCTCATCAAAGCCCGGCTGGCGGTGGAACTTGATATCCACACCTTCATCGGCAAGTGACTTGACGATCTGGGCAGAAGCAGCGTCATCACCCGCACCCTCGATCACCCGCACGGTCCAGTTGTCCTCATCTGGGGCGTTGTAGCTGCAGCTCATCTGCCCGTATGAGCGGAACTCTTCAGGATAGCCCTCGAAATGCGCTTTGCGCGGGTATCGATCGATCCGGGTCAGACCCTTTGTGAACACGGCCACCGGATTGGTATCGGCCTCTTCCAAAGCCATATCAGTGGTCTGGACGCCGCGGATGTTTGCATCGATTTCCGCAGGCGATGTGCCAAACGCCATGAACTCGGCGATAAAATCAACTTCACCGTCTGGAGTGTTGAACCGGATGTGGTGGGTCACAGGATCCCCACGCCCGCCGGACCATTTGCCCATAGCCTTTGGCATTACCTCCCACCAGCTCGGAATGGTGGTCGCCCAAAGTTGCCGGTACGTTTCGCGGGCGATCACCACTTTGTAATAGCGGACGCCATCGATCACAGAGCGCGGCATCATCAGCGCCCGCCGAAACCTGGACCGCAGGTGCGCAGTTGTCTTGCCAGACCCAACCGGGCCGCGTATACCGATGATGTCGCTGTCGTCCCAATAAAAGGCCTCAGCGATTGGACCTGGGGGTTCCCACATTTGCACATCCGGCAACTCAGTTGCTTCTTGCAGACCCGGAACGGGCTTCGCGCCCGTAACATCCTCCCCAGCCATTGCACGCGCAGCCGCCTCGGCCTGATCCGCGTCATCGATGCCCCGAAGGGCGAAGAGATCAATCTCAGACATAGGCCGTACCCCCAACCCCTTGGCGACCTTTCCAGTGTCGCGATTTTTTTTGAGCCGTTTTCGATGGGTCCCCAAATCGGTATGGGGTCGGAGGCACGGGGATACGGATCAGGGGGGCGGGGGTGCCCCCCCGGGGGGTCGCGTGCGCCACGCCCAGAGCAGGCAGGGGGGTGGGGGGTATCATCGCCCCGGAACTGTCCGAACGCAGTTGACTTTTGATCAACTGTGCAACCGATCTAAAAGCGTGTGATTTCAAGTGCTTACCAATCATTGATCCGAACCGTCCGAAGCGTCGCCGCCATCTCTATCGCTAACTGTCTGTTTTTGCTGCACATTTTCTCCGGGCATCGGAGGAGGTCCAACCACGCGCGCAGACGGTGCCGCAGCCGCGCCGGGCGGGGCCATCGTGATATTCATCTGCGCGTTCTGAATTGAAACGTCAGGCGTCAGCTTGGCGTGATAGTAGGGCAGGACGTCCGCAGCCGCCTGACGCATCACCTTGACCACATCCAGCATATCTTCGCCCAGCTCCTGCGCGATCTGCGCCGCATAGGCCATTGGGTGCAGGTCTGGCCGGTCAAGCCCGGCCATCATAGCCAGCTGTACCGCCGGATCCCGATAACCTTGCCCGGCCATGTAGTCGCGCAGCTTTGTCTTGAGCTTGTTCGGCGCGCCAGCTGGTCGCCCCGGTCCGCGTGCGGCGGCTGGCACGGTGGCGCCATCCTCGCCCCACATGTTCAGCTGCTCGCCCTTCTGCAACAGCCGCTCAGCCGTGCCCTGACGGGCCGCAATAACCTTGGGATCACGCGACATGGCAATAAATCCCGAATATTTTACTGTTTTTCAGATACTTACCAAAAGCCACGACACTTTGGGGCCTGCTGTCGTGGCAGTGTCGTGGGTCTGTATCTTCTTTTTCTTCTTTCTTTTCAAAGAGATAAGAAGGAGCCACGACACCACGACACCACGACACGGGTTCTCGTGTGTGCGGGCGGGCGCACATGCGCACATATACGAGAGAGGCGATTTTGCGTCGTGGCGTCGTGGCAAGGGTGTAACCCTTTGAAATCGCAGTGAAAACAGCCACGACAGACCCACGACAGACCCACGACACTGTCGTGGCCCCCGGACCCGCAGTCGCAGAGGCGTCGCCGCGCGAAATATCGGCCACAAAGGGGTCCGGGGTCAAGAGAAACGAAAGACGCGTTTTCAATGGGTTATGGGTCATTATCGGGGTGCGACCTTATGAGGCAGGTTGGGTGCGGGAAGGGGAGAAGGCGACCGGCGTGGATGTAACAGCGCCCATTATTCAAACCCTTCAATCTCAGGGGGCAGAGGATTTGAACCGGCATACATACCCGCGCCGCTTTGCTCAGCAGGGAACGCCAAAAGGCCCGGCATCGCGCTAAAGGGCACCCACGTGCCCCGTGACGGCACACCGGCGAGCGTCAGTGCCGTGCTGGACCGCTCAGCGCCCGGCAAACGGCTTGCAGCTTGCGCCCAAACACCGTCAGCCCAAACGGATCCCTCAAACACGTCGCAAAGGCCCTGAAAAGGCTTGTTGGGCAGGAACAATCGCGCCTCATGTTTCAAACCCTTAACACGCAGCCCAAGCTTGGCCAAAATCACGTTCATCTGATTTTGCTTGTCCATATCCGTATGCGGATCACCGGGAAAGATTGACGCCGGCGCGCCCGGCAGTGCTGCGGCCGCCATGATGAACTGCGACAGCAGCCAGCGCTCGCCGCGTCGCCACGCGTCATGATATTGGCTCATGAGGTGGTGCAACATATCGTCCGCATTGCTGCCGACTTCGACCGTGTCGTTGCTCAACGCCTGCGCCAATTTTTGGGCCCATGCGTCGGTCGTTTTGGCTTGTGCGCTATCGATGCCCAACGCCATATCCGCGAGCGCAAGAACCGTGCCATAGTTGTCGGCGGCGCGGCCCGTCTGGCCATGTTTGGCCAGAGCAGTGCGCCACGTTGCAAGCCTGTCCTGCCATGTTGGCCAAGCCTCAAGCAATCGCAGCCGCAGGGCCGCGCCCACATTGCGCCACGCACGCGGGTCTAGGTTCAGCTTGGCCGCGTCTTCTGGCAAACGATCTAGGTTTAAGACGATAAGCCTAGATCGATCTTGCGAGGGCATTGCAGGCAGCAAGATCGAGGAAAACAGAAAACAGCTAAACGCGTTGCCTTGATAGCCCTTTTGATCCGTCGAGCCCCGGAAAATCTGACCGCCAGACGCAGCCCGGCGCGCCAGCTCAATCACGCGCTTGGTTTTGGTCGGGTTGTCCGGGTCCGGCTCAAACTCATCGATTGCGACGGGCAGGGATGAATATCCAACAACGGACCGAATGCCAGCCTCCGTTGCGTCGGCCGCCTGAAGCAACCCGGCTTCGCCGCCCATCACATAGCGCAAAAGCTTTTGAAATTCTGACTTACCTGTGGCGGCGTCGCCCGTCGTCCACGTCACAGGCCGCCACTCCAGCGCGCCGCCCAGCATCATGGCGCAGATTGTGCCCAAAGCAAGGTGCGGATCGATGTCAGGCCGCCGCCAGGTCCAAGTTTCCAAAGTGTCCAGAAGCTTTTCGGCGGGGTCGTTGCGCCCTTCATTCAGGGCCGGGCGGGGTATGGGGTCAGAGGCCGAATAAACCTTGCCATCATAAACGCCGGGCGGTTGCCATTCACCATCGATCAAAACCGCGTCGCCCGCGTGATAGATTAAATTTCCATCTTCGTCCGTCCAACACCCGGCACCACGCGCGCGGCCCGTGGGCGACCACACGCCCCGATCGGCGCAAGCCTCATTCATGGCTGCAGCCGCTTGGGCTTGGTCGAATTTTCCGGCCTTTCTTTTGCCGTGCTGATCATATTGCGGGAAATGGTTGCTCAGCAGCTCGACCCGACCACCAAACAGGTTACGGATTTTATCTAGGCTGTGATTGTCGATCTGGCGCAGCTGGCCCAACACATCGAGGTAAAAGCACAGGTCGCCGTAAACCCCCAAAGGTTTGACGGGGCAGCCGTCCCAAACCTCACCGCGACCAGGCGCAGGCGGATCGACTGGCCCGTTCGCGTCCTGTTCATAGTCCATGCCATCATTCGGCGGCGCGGGCGGCAAATCATCGTTGTTCAATTCCATTTCCGGCGCGTCCCGCAGCTCTGCGCGCAGCTGGTCCAAGCCTGAGTGGGCCGCTGCTGGGGTGGTCAATTCATCCGCGTGCATGAGCTGCCTCAATTCTCTTTGAAAGGGGTCTTGACAATAGCGCCAACGGCGCTAAATTAT
>CALKJA010000187.1 GCA_937995865.1 uncultured Paracoccaceae bacterium
AGCGCGACGGCCTCTTCCTCGTCCATCCCGCGGCTGCGGCAATAGAACAGTTGGTCATCATCCACTTTGGATGTGGTTGCCTCATGCTCGACGCGGCTGCTGTTATTCTTGACCTCGATATACGGAACGGTGTGTGCACCGCAGGTGTCACCAATCAAAAGAGAGTCGCACTGCGTGTAGTTGCGGCTTTCCTTGGCTTTTGGATGCATGGATACCAACCCGCGGTACGTATTTTGCGCTTTTCCAGCACTGATGCCCTTAGACACAATTCGCGATTTAGTGTTCTTACCTAAATGCACCATCTTCGTGCCAGTGTCGGCCTGCTGCATATTGTTGGCAATCGCGATCGAGTAAAACTCGCCTTGGCTTTCGTTTCCGCGCAGGATGCAAGACGGGTATTTCCAAGTGACAGCGGACCCTGTTTCAACTTGTGTCCACATCACTTTGGACCGGTCACCCCGGCAATCGGCACGTTTGGTCACAAAGTTGTAAATGCCGCCCTTGCCGTTCTCATCGCCCGGATACCAGTTTTGAACAGTGGAGTATTTCACCTCTGCATCTTCTTCGATGATGATTTCAACAACGGCCGCATGCAGTTGTGCCACATCACGCTGAGGCGCAGTGCACCCTTCAAGATAAGACACAAAAGATCCTTTGTCGGCGATGATCAAAGTACGCTCAAACTGGCCCGTATTCTCGGCGTTGATCCGGAAATATGTTGAAAGCTCCATCGGGCAGCGCACGCCTGGAGGCACATAGACGAATGACCCATCCGAAAAGACCGCTGAGTTCAGCGTCGCATAATAGTTGTCCTGAACGGGCACGACCGATCCGAGATACTTCTTCACCAATTCAGGATGATCTTTGATCGCTTCTGAAATTGAGCAAAAGATCACCCCTGCTTTTTTCAGCTCTGCCTGAAATGTTGTCCCGACAGATACGGAATCAAACACGGCGTCGACAGCAACTTTGCGCTCTTCCTCGGGCGCCTCAACGCCCGCAAGTAGCGCCTGCTCTTTGAGAGGGATGCCCAACTTTTTATAGGTCTCAAGCAATTTTGGATCCACCTCATCCAAAGACTTGGGCTTCTCCTCCATGCTCTTGGGCCGCGCATAGTAATATTGATCTTGAAAATCGATTTCGGGGTAATCGACCATCGCCCAATCGGGTTCTTTAAGCTGAAGCCAACGCTCATATGCCGCGAGCCGCCACTCGGTCATCCACGCTGGTTCATCGTTTTTGCTAGAGATCAACCGGACGATATCTTCAGAGAGCCCCTTCGGCGCGTACTCCATCTCAATCTCGGTTTCCCAACCGTGTTTGTATTTACCGGCAAGGGCTGCGACCTTTTCCACGGTCTCGACTTCAACGCCATCTTTGGCCTTGAACGCCGCCTGATCGATGACGTCTGTGTTAGTGTCCAGTGCTGCCATGTCGGCCCCCTTTGTCACGCGGCTCTTGCGCGCTGCTTTTCGTATTTAGCCGCCCACGTTTCCGCAAAGCGCCTTATATCTTGTTCTGTCGTTTCGGGCCCCATCGAGACCCGCACCGCTTGCGCCGCTTGAACGTCGCTATATCCCATCGCAGTCAACACCCCGCTGGGGCGCACCTTCCCCGATGAGCACGCAGATCCAGCGGAAATCGCAAATCCCGCCAAATCCATTTGCATCACTTGGGTTTCACCTTTCCAACCCGGCGCAATGAAGCACGAGGTGTTGGGAAGCCGTTGCGACTCTTTCCCGACAAAAATAATCTCCTTTGCCGCAGCTTCCAGAGCTATTTCTAGAATATTTCTAAATTCTTCAACCCGGGACCATACACCCGTCTCTAAATCACGTTGCGCGGCAGCTGCAGCGGCCCCAAAACCCGCAATCCCAATCACGTTTTCAGTGCCAGACCGGCGGCCCATCTCCTGACCTCCGCCCCGAATTTGAGCATCCAAGCTGAGCCCATGCCGCAGGACCAACGCTCCCACACCTTTTGGGCCACCTAATTTATGCGCGGAAACCAGCCCCATTTGCGCGCCTGCCCAAGCGAAGGCAATCGGCACCTTTCCAAAGGACTGCGTCATGTCGCTCACAGCCAGTCCTTGTGGAAGTGCCTGTATAACACCCGTTTCAGAGTTCGCTGATTGCAAAGTACTTTGCTCAGGCACCGCCACAGCAACGGCCCCATTTTGTGCGACAGGCAAAGCCTCTTTGTGCCAGGCGCGCACGGCATCATGCTCCACCGCCGAGCCAAACAGCTCTCTTCCGCTCATGGCCAAGCCAGCCGCCTCGGTTGCCGATGAAGTAAACACCACATCAGCCCCTGACGCCCCGATCGCATCTGAGACTTGCGCACGCGCTCTTTCAACAATCGCTTTGGCGGCGCGACCTTCTGCATGCACAGAAGACGGATTGCCAAGTGCATCCATCGCAGCAATCATTGCCTCCCTCGCTTCTGACCGCAAAGGCGTGGTGGCATTGTAGTCAAGATAGACACGTTGCACTTTCTTTTGTCCTTAAGAACTCTGGGGGTCTGGGGGCAATGCCCCCAACAGGGGGTGTGGGGGGATCGCCCCCACGCAATAAATCATGCGCTATAAGCGCTCATTCATCTATGACCTCAAACAGCGACGGCACAGCTGGGCAAGGTGTAAGCTCATTCTTCACCACATCTGAAAGGCGTGTTTGATGTAGAAACACATAGACCTGCGCAGATAACCCTTCCCATAGACGGTTTGTCATGCTCTGGGCGCGGCTTCCCGATTGTGCGCCCGAGGCCCCTGCCCCTTTGTGCATGGCACTGACTGTTTCATCCACTGCGCCAAGGATATCGGACACACGGATCTCGCTTGAAGGCCTTGCAAGGCGATACCCCCCGCCGGGTCCACGCACCGAGTCAACAAGCCCGCCACGGCGCAGCTTTACAAAAAGCTGCTCAAGATACGGCAACGAAATGTCTTGGCGCTTTGAAATTTCACCCAAAGACACAAGCCCGCCATCCGGCTGCAAGGCCAAGTCGGCAAGCGCGACCATCGCATATCGCCCTTTAGTTGAGAGTTTCATTTGCAAGCTCCTTGGCGATCGGATTGCACACTCAGGCGCAATATCATTGACCTTACGCGCAACCGTGCTTAACTCTCTCCACACTCAGACACGCATATTAGAACCGTTCTAAATTGCAGCTCGGAGGGCGTCAAGCACTCCGCGTTGCCAGATCGGCCCAAATCAAAAAGAGAGCCCGAACAGCCCCATGCCTGAAGTCATTTTCGCAGGCCCCGAAGGCCGCCTTGAAGGTCGTTACCACCCGCAAAAACAAAGAGATGCGCCGATTGCGATAGTGTTGCACCCGCATCCGCAGTTTGGCGGGACGATGAACAACAAGGTCGTCTATAATCTGCACTACGCGTTCTACAACATGGGGTTTACCGTCCTGCGCTTCAATTTCCGCGGCGTTGGCCGCAGTCAGGGTGAGTATGACCAAGGCGTAGGCGAGCTATCCGATGCGGCTTCGGCCCTCGATTATTTGCAATCGATGAATAACAATTCTAAGCACTGCTGGGTTGCAGGTTTCTCTTTTGGTGCGTGGATTGGGATGCAGCTATTGATGCGACGGCCCGAAATCACCGGGTTCATTTCAGTCTCACCGCCCGCCAACATGTATGATTTTTCGTTCCTTGCACCCTGTCCGTCATCCGGATTGGTGATCAACGGGACATCCGATCGGGTTGCTCCACCAGCTGACACTCAAACACTGGTCGGCAAACTACATGAGCAAAAAGGCATCACAATCACCCATCAAGAAATCGAAGGCGCGGGTCACTTCTTTGAAGAGCCGCATATGGACACATTGATCGGCAACACTACTGAATATGTTCAGCGCCGATTGACTGAAAACACGAGATAAAACTCAGCTAAATGCCACATCGCTGCCGCATTTGCGGCGCGGTGTAGGCTCGTCTGGCCAACATCAAGGGCGGATGACAGACACGCCCAAATTTCTACGTACTGCGGCAATCGGATGTGCGTTCACACTGGCTTCCCCGTTGAATTTACATGCGGAGCTTGGTATCGATATAGCCCCGTTTGGCGATGCTTGGGTTTACGAGCTTCCGCATGGAGAGGCGCCGCAAGACCACCTCCCGTTTTCGACAACGCCCCTTTGGATTGTGACATGCCCCGGCGGCGATCAACGTTGCTTTGCACGCGGCAACCAAATGATTCTCACTTACGATGCCGTGCAAGGTCCGATCTTACGGCTTAGCCCTGAACCAACAGGGCACACTGCGCTTTTGATCAAAGACTACGCCTACGACCTGCAAGAGGTCCTGGGCCGGCCGTTAACATTAGCTTGGCAGGCTCGGTTGACCAAAAAGGCGGCGAGGATAGAAATTGAACTTGAAGGCGCCATTGCTCACAGCATTGCACTTGAAGGGATCTCGTTGGCACTTTCGCATCTGGTGAGTTTGGAAGGAGTCGCACCCATCTCCAAAGCCCCCCCCCCTTTGCGCGCAATGGCAACGGCTGCGGAGCAAGCGCATGAAAGCGGTCCAAAATTGATCCCGGACACCAAGCCACAGATTCAATTTGCGATCCGCGCCCAACGCGCCCCCTTTCCTGCACCGGATTGATCCCTTACACCAAAGGGAAAGATAAACAGGCCTTTAGGATCGACCCAATGAGTTCCTCCGTTCAATCCCTCGCCGTAAAGCTTGCAGATGATGTGCTTGCCGCCCAAGTAGAAACTGGCAATGATCGTCTCTTCGTGGAGATCGGCAATGAGCTGGCAACTGCCTCACAAACACTCGAAGAGGCGTTTCTGACTGAGTGCCGAATTCGCATGGCTGAAGCCAAAGCGCGGCAGAGTTTGGAAGCAAAGCTTGCCGCCTACCGGAGCGCATGACCCGCTCTGTGCTCCCAACTTGTCTGGAGTTTAAGGACCGGCCCGATGAACGCGCTTGATTCTCAAATTGCCTTTGTCCTTGAAGCAGACCGCTTAAAATCCGTTGTCCGCGCAACGACCCTTGCCGATGGGTCGCGCTATGAAAATAGCGCAGAGCATTCCTGGCATCTTGCACTCTCAGCGCTTGTTCTTGCCGATCAAGCACCCGAAGATGTGTCTATCGACCGTGTCATCAAGATGCTGCTTCTCCACGATTTGGTTGAGATTGATGCGGGCGATGCCCCAATCTTTGCAGAGGTTGATTCCGCCGCGATTGAAGCTGCTGAGAAAAAGGCCGCCCAACGTATCTTTGGCATACTTCCTGCAAATCAGGGCGCCGATCTTCTGGCTCTTTGGTCTGAATTTGAAGCCGCCAAAAGCCCAGACGCCGTATTTGCTAAATCGCTCGATAGGTTCCAACCGCCGCTGCTGAATCTTGCGTCAGGCGGTGGGAGCTGGACAGAGTATAGCGTCACTTTGGATATGATCGAAGAGCGCGTTGCACCAAAAATCAAACGGGGTGCGCCAGCTCTATGGGATTGGCTGTATCCACGCATAAAAGCCTTTCTTGCAGGCCATTCAAAGTGAACATGCATGATCTCCCAGCGCATCTGCGCGAGGATCATGGCATCACTGCGCTGCAGACCAACCTCAGGCAGATCGTTTATGGCGGCAATGATGGGATCGTCACAACTTTTGCCATTGTTGCCGGGTTCGCCGGCGCCGGCGCTGAAGGAACAGCGCAGATTGGGGCTTTGGCAGTGATGCTGTTCGGGTTGGCCAATCTCTTTGCAGACGCCACTTCAATGGGCTTGGGCGAATTTCTGTCCCACCGGTCCGAGCGTGACATTTACCGTGCGACACGGCGCAAAGAGCTAGAGCTTATAAGCTCCAACCCCGAGGGTGAGTTTTCAGAAGTCGTGCAGCTTTTGCAAAAACAAGGCGTGAATAACGCTGATGCCCTCGCTTATGCAGATCTGCTGGAACGCAATCCGCAACTCATGGCGGATTTCATGATGCGGTATGAGTTTGATATGGGCCATTCCGACAGCTCGTCCGGCGTGCGCGAAGGGGTTTTTACGTTTAGTTCATTTCTCGTCTTTGGCGTTGTTCCTTTAATCCCGTACTTTCTGCGCGACCCTGATCCACTTGCCTTTCAGCTTTCCGTTATGGGCACGTTTGGCGCACTTATTGCTTTGGGTCTGTGCAGATGGTTTGCAACCGGTGAAAGGCTGTTGCGCTGCGTCAGCGAAACTGTGCTTGTAGGTGGGGTTTGTGCAGTTGTTGCCTATACAGTGGGTGTAATTGTTGGAAGCTAAGCCTAACCGCGACAAAACCGTATACCGCCGTATACAGACTAGAAGCGCTGTCCCCTATCCGCTAAACCGCCCGCAAGAATACCATCCTAGATCTGGAGCCTCACATCATGGCCAAAATCAAAGTAGACAACCCGATCGTTGAAATGGACGGCGATGAAATGACCCGCATTATGTGGGATTTCATCAAGAAGAAACTCATCGAGCCATACCTCGATATCGACCTGCTCTACTATGATCTCGGGATCGAAGAACGTGATCGCACGGATGATCAAATCACCATCGATGCCGCTGAAAAAGCGAAAGAAGTCGGCGTTGCGGTGAAATGTGCGACCATCACGCCTGACGAAG
>CALKJA010000188.1 GCA_937995865.1 uncultured Paracoccaceae bacterium
ATGCCCGCATAGTCAATGCCAAGCAGGGAAGACAAGCCAAGACCAAAAAGCGTGAGAGCAAGGCCTGTGGCCACTTGATTTGACAGAAAATACAGCACCAACACGCCGAAAATCAGGGACAGTGTCGCGCCTCCCAGTATGGCGGCAATAAAGCCCAGCATGGGTGAGCCAGTTTCGATCGCGATCGCAAAGCCGCAGATCGCGCCAGTGATCATCATACCCTCAACGCCAAGGTTCAAAGTGCCGGATTTTTCAACCACCAGCTCTCCGATGGCAGCCAAAAGGATCGGGGTCGCGGCAACCATCAGCGCTGCAACAAGAAGGACGGGGTTGATTGAGCTTAGATCCATAGGTGGTCCATTCCGCTTGAGGCCAGACACGCCATGCAGATAGCTGCGAAGCCAATGACCCCAACACATCCCATTCCAAGCACATGCCCAACGCCGGGCAGATGGTTTGCAAGCCGCCGTCGCAAGCCCGGAACACAGAGGCAAAGAGCTATAGCGCTGCCAACGATCAAAAAGTGAGCTCCGACTAAGGTAGCCGCGCCTAGCCAGCCTTGGCCATGCAAGACAAAAGGAAGCATAGCGCCCATAGCGCCGCCGATCACAACAGGCTTCATACTGCGACCTCCCGCTTCACCCGGACCCGGTATTGAGTGAGCAGGTCACACGCTAGAAGGAAGAAAAGCAGCATCCCTTGGAAGGCTTGAATGGCCGCTGCAGGCAGGCCCATTCCGGCCTGTGCCGCGTCCCCGCCAATATATGTCAGCCCGATCAAGAGCCCGGCCCCAAGGATGCCCAAGGGATTGAGCCGCCCAAGGAAAGCCACGATGATCGCGGTAAAGCCATAGCCCTGATTAAAGCTCTCGGTCAGCTGCCCCGAAGGTCCAGACACCTCAAACACCCCAGCCAGCCCGGCGAGCCCGCCGGAAATACCAAGGCACAAGATAACCATCTTTTTGGGGTTCACGCCGGAAAACGCGGCTGCGCGCGGGGCCACGCCCATGAGTTTGATGTCAAAGCCAACCCTGTGGCGGCTAAGCAGGATCGCCGCGATCAGAACCGCAATTGTTGCGGCAACCACCCCGTAATGGATGCCTGTGCCAGCAAACAGCTCTGGATTGCTTGAGGAACTGTATTGCGCAAGGCTCCGCGAGCCAGGGAAGCCCTGTCCATCGGGATTGCGCAACGGGCCAAAAGCCATCATCGCAAGCACCTGTTCTGCCACATAGACCAAAAGCAGCGAGACAAGGATCTCATTCGTGTTGAACCGGGTTTTGAGGATCGCTGGGATCATCGCCCAAATAAACCCACCAAGCGCGCCCGCAATGATCATAAGCGGAAAGATCAGCCAGCGCGCTTCGAGCGGGTAAAACGCCAGCGCCACTGCCGCGCCAAAAATCGCGCCCATGATATACTGACCCTCAGCGCCAATATTCCAGATACCTGCGCGAAACCCCAAAGACAGGCCAATCGCGATCAGGATCAAAGGGCCCGCTTTGATCAACAGTTGCTCGCGATAGAAGAACGCGAATTCACCCAGAAGCGGATCCCAAAAGATATATTTCAGCGCCGTAAAGGGATCATTTCCAAGGGCCGCAAACATCAGGCCACCCGCCACCATCGTCGCAATAATCGCGACGATGGGTGTCAAATAGGCCCAGAGCTTGGAAGGGGTAGGGCGCTTCTCTAAGACAATCATGCTGCGTCCGCTCCGCCTTGAACACCGCCAAGCATCAGTCCGATTTCGTCCATCGTCAGGCTCTCCATTGGGCGGCTGTCCGACAGGCGGCCTTCGTTGAGCGCCGCAAAGCGGTCGGCGATTTCAAAAAGCTCGTCGAGGTCTTGGGAAATGACGATGATCGCGACACCCTGATCCGCCAATTCCATAAGTTTGGTGCGGATGGCGGCAGCGGCAGCGGCGTCTACGCCCCATGTGGGTTGATTGATGATCAACGCCGTGGGGCGCTGCATCATCTCGCGGCCCATAACAAATTTTTGCAGGTTCCCGCCCGAAAGCGCCTGCGCCGCGACATCTGCGCTGGGCGTGCGCACGTCAAAATCCGCGATCACTTTTTCGGCAAAGCCACGGACCTTTTTCCAGTCGATGAACCCCCGGTTAGACAGCTCTTCGCGAACATCCGCCGTCAGCAGCGCATTTTCAACCAGCGATAATGTGGGGGCGGCAGCATGGCCCAACCGCTCTTCGGGCCCAACGCATAATCCATATGCCCGCCGCTCACGCGGGGCAAGGGCCCCGATTTCCATGCCTGCCAATGTCACCGCCGAAGGTGTCGCCAACCGTTCTCCGGACAGCGCCGCCAAAAGCTCGTCCTGCCCGTTGCCCGCCACGCCGCCAATGCCAAGGATTTCACCCTTGGCCACAGTCAGCGAAACATCCGTGAGGGTGGTGCCAAACGGCGATGTTGACCGCAAATTGAGCTGATTGACCACCAGCGCAGGCTCACCCGCCATCCGCCCCGAGCGCTTGGGCGAAGCAAAAGTCTGCCCCACCATCATCTCGGCCAGCGCGCGGGCCGATTGCTCACGCGGGTCGCAGGTTTCAACAACTTTGCCACCGCGCAGGATCGTGGCCGTTTCGCACAACGATCGGATTTCTTCGAGCTTATGCGAGATGTAAAGGATCGCGGTGCCTTCGGCGGACAGCGTGCGCAAGGTTTTGAACAGGATATCAACCTCTTGCGGCGTCAAAACGCTGGTCGGTTCGTCCATCACAAGCAGCCGAGGATTTTGCAAAAGGCAGCGAATAATCTCAACCCGCTGGCGTTCTCCTGCGGATAGGGTGCCGACGGTGCGGTCCGGGTTAAGCGGAAGCCCATAGGTTTCAGACACGTCTTTGATCTGTTTCGACAAAACGCGCGGCTTTGGCGGCTCTTCCATGCCAAGCGCGATGTTTTCGGCCACGGTGAGCGCTTCAAACAGGGAGAAGTGCTGAAACACCATTGCGATGCCAGCCGCCCGCGCGGCGCGCGGATCCACCGGCTGATACTCAGCCCCATCAAGCGCCATCGTGCCAGTGTCAGGCTTGACCAGCCCATAGATCATCTTCACCAGCGTCGATTTACCAGCACCATTTTCGCCAAGAAGCGCGTGGACTTCGCCTTTGCGGATCGTGAGAGATACGTCGTCATTCGCGACAACTCCGGGATAGGCCTTGCGCAGCCCTGTCAGCGCCAAAAGCTCTTCACTCACTCTGCGGTTTCCCCCATCGACGTCGCGGGTGCTAATTGTCCCGCGGATGAGAGTAGCGTCAGGCCGACGCCCATCGCAATGGCCTGCGGGTGTTTGCCGAGCGCCGGGTTGCCTATTGGGCAGGCAATGCCTGATATTTCAGCGTCTTGATGGCCCATCTTTTTTAGCCGATTGCGGAAGCGTGCCCATTTTGTTGCTGATCCGATCAATCCGCAGGAGCCGAATCCCCTCCGCAAAAGCGCATCACACAAAGCAAGGTCCAGCTCATGCGAGTAGGTGACAATCAGGTGGTCGGCGTCCGATGGTGCGCGCGGCACAATGCGCAGCGGATCCGCCGCAACAAGAGGGGAAACGCGCGCGGGTAGGGTTCTTGGCATCCGTGCCGCACTGGTATCGATCAGCGTGATATCGCGGTCTTCGAATGGCGCCATGACAGCGGCAATCGCGCGGCCCACATGGCCCGCGCCCCAGATCCACAATGGCGCGCGGGATGGTGGGTCTACGGGGATCCCCGCGGTGAACTCAAGAGTAACCACCCCGCCGCAGCATTGGCCCAGATCCGGTCCAAGCGGCATCACACAGCTTTTGCTTTGCGCGCCTGAGGTCAGCATTTCGCGTGCGATATGTGTCGCTGCCCATTCCAAGGCCCCACCGCCAATCGTGCCGTTCTGGCCCTCTCGCATCACCTGCATGGCTGTGCCCACGCCCCTGGGCGTTGAGCCGCGCACCTGCGTGATCCGCACCGTGATGGCGTCAGCCACGGCGCATGGCCTGAAGGGTTGTTAAAATCCGCTCGGGCGTCGCAGGGGCATCGAGCGCGGGATAGTCCGGTCCGCAGGCTGCCAAAGCATCAGAGATCGCCAAAAAGTTGGAGATCCCGTGCATAAAGGGCGGCTCTCCAACGGCCTTTGAACGGTATATCGTCTCAGACGGGTTGTCGCCGTCCCATAAAGATACATTAAACACAGGCGGTCGGTCGGAAAACGCGGGGATCTTGTAGGTTGACGGCGCATGGGTGCGCAAAGCGCCGCGATCGTCCCAGACAAGCTCTTCCATCGTAAGCCAGCCTGCGCCTTGAACATACGCTCCCTCAATTTGCCCAATATCCAAAGCGGGATTCAGCGAGCGCCCCGCATCATGCAAGATATCGGTACGTAGAATCCGGTTTTCCCCGGTGAGCGTATCGATCACCACCTCGGTCACCGAAGCCCCGTAGGCAAAGTAGAAAAACGGACGCCCATGACCTTTGATCCGGTCCCATGCAACATCGGGCGTTTTGTAAAATCCGGTCGCCGAAAGCGAAACGCGGCCCACGTAACACTGCTGCGCAGCTTGCGGGAATGTCAGCTCTTCACCTGCAACGCGCACCACGCCTGCCTCAAAACTCACATCGGCCGGGGCGCATTGGTGCAACCCCGCAAGATACTCGGCCATTCGCGCGCGGATCTTGTCGCAGGCATCCTGTACAGCCATGCCGTTCAGGTCAGATCCCGAGGACGCCGCCGTGGCCGAAGTGTTGGGCACTTTTTGCGTATCGGTCGCAGTGATCCGCACCGCGCCCATCCCAACACCAAACCGGTCAGCTGCCACCTGAGCGATCTTCTGAAACAAACCCTGTCCCATCTCGGTGCCGCCATGGTTCAGATGGATTGACCCGTCCGAATAGACATGCACCAACGCGCCCGCCTGATTGAGATGCGTCAGGGTAAAACTGATCCCAAATTTGACAGGGGTCAGCGCAATCCCTTTCTTCAAAACTGGGTTGCGCGCATTCCAGTCAGCGATCGCAGCCCGCCGCGCGTCATACGCCGCACTTTCACGCAACTGCGCGATCAACTCGTCGGCGATACTGTCCGTAACGTCCATCCCATAGGGCGTGACCCCTGCTGTCTTTGTGGCCGAAATATCCCCGCCGGAGGCATACAAATTCACCGCCCGCACCGCTGCCGGATCAAGCGAAAGGTGATGCGCGACATGATCCATCACCCTTTCGATCCCAACCATCCCTTGCGGGCCGCCGAAGCCGCGAAACGCCGTGGCGCTTTGGGTATTGGTGCGCAGCCGGTGGGATGTGATCCGCGCGGCAGGCAGGTCATAGGTATTGTCCGCATGCAGCATGGCCCGGTCCGCCACTGGCAGCGATAGATCCATAGCCCAGCCGCAGCGCACGTAATGGGTGAACTCCACGCCTGTCAGCCGCCCGTCCGCACCAAAGCCCGCGCGATACTTGATCCGAAAGTCGTGGCGCTTGCCGGTGATGATCATGTCATCGTCGCGGTCATACCGCATCTTGCACGCGCAGCCTGTCAGGCGCGCGGCCACGGCACAGGCCACCGCAAGCGCGTTGCCTTGGCTTTCCTTGCCGCCAAAGCCGCCACCCATGCGGCGCACCTCCACGCGAATATTGTGCATATGCACGCCCAGCGCCTCGGCAACTTTATGCTGGATTTCTGTGGGGTGCTGGGTGGAGCAATGAATGGCCATATCGCCATCCTCCCCCGGCACAGCCAAAGCGGCCTGACCCTCAAGATAGAAATGCTCTTGCCCGCCAAGCTCTAAACTGCCCGAAACCTCATGCGCGGCGCGGGCCCAAGCCGCTTCGAGATCCCCTTTCTCGTAAATGCGGGGGCCGTCTTCAAAGCGGCTTTCTGCCGCCAAGGCCGCGTCGATGGTCAAAAGCGGTGTCGCTTCTTTGTAGGTGATCTTACCCAGCTGTGCCGCCGCGCGGGCTTGCAAATGTGTGCCTGCAACCACCGCAAAGATCGGCTGGCCGATGTAGTGCACCGTGCCATCGGACAAAAGCGGCTCATCGTGGTTCGAGGGCGAGACATCATTATCCGCAGGAAGATCAGTAGCCGTCAGCACAGCAACAACACCGGGTGCCGCGCGCACGGCTGTTAGATCCATATCTGTGATCGCGCCGGCAGCAATCGCAGATGTACCAAAGCACAAATTCAGCGTGCCACTTGGTGTGGGCAGGT
>CALKJA010000189.1 GCA_937995865.1 uncultured Paracoccaceae bacterium
GAAGTCCTAGGAAGTCGATATGCAGTTGTTTGTTCATCGAATGAACCAAACCGCCCACATATCTCTTCAGATACTATCAATTTCAAATAACGTAGAGACAAAAGTGACCGGATGCGCCCTAACTTGTTTGGCGCGCCCCGCCCATAGTACCTCTGATTTTTGCCTCCCTTCCCCCTACTGTCTGCCCGCTATGAGCGTCTGCGTCGGTCCGTTTGGCGTCCCGGTGTGCATCTCTGCGCCGCCGGTGAGGGGGGTTCTACGGTTAGTGCCAAAGGTCCGCAAGTGCTTTTTTCAAGAAATTGCGTTTTTTCCGATTTTTCCGATTTATTACGTGTTTTCAGCAAGTTGACGAAACAATCAGCTCTTTTTTAGGGGTGATTTTGTAGTTTTCGATAGGTTCAGTGGAATTGCCGGCAGAGCACCAATACCACATTTTGTGTTTCCCACAGAGTTACCCACAGGGCGCCCGTTAGACTCGCGATAAAACCGGCGAATATTTGTGCCTAGTTCTCCGAAAAAGGGCGATTCACTTCCAAAACTTTCTAAGTTGGCGCGGCAGGATTCGATGAATGCGCTTCTATGCGCCCAAAGAATCTCCGGAAATAGCTGGATTCGAGCGGTTATTGAGTGTGCCGTCACATCCAAACGGGAGAAGCCGCTCGATTTAGGCAGTATCAGACCTAAGAAGCCCGTTTGCATTCGGTGAGTCGGCGAACAATCGGGCTGCAAGAGCTATTCTATCACGTCACAGCCGAACAAATGCGGAAGAACCGTAGATGACATCGAGAGGTCCGTTGGGCCAGAGAACGGGGTGCACTGTCGCCGACTCGATCGGACTCAAAAAAGGGGCGGCCAGCGGCCACCCCTTTTGCAGTCAGGTATATAGGTTTCGAATGCCTCTAGGCTTCCTTACGGGTTGCCCTCTTTATCTTGATCATATCCTTCGCCGCAGCCTCAACGAATTGGAACATGGCATCATGGACTGTATCCAAATGATGCAACCGTCCCGCAGCGCGCAGTGTTCTCAGCAAACGGTGCGGGGCATCGTTTTGAATCGGCCCTAGCAAGGATCCGGGCAAACGCCCGGACTTGATCAACGCCAACAGCCACTGGCGCCGAAGATCGGGCACTTCGCGGTCACCCGGGTCGCAACACACATATTCGAATTGGGTCATCACGAATTTCAGAACTTCCTCATCGATGTGGCGCCCGTCTGCGACAAAAGAATTGGGGAAGACTTCCTTAATGATCTCATAGCTTGGCCAATAGTGCAGAACACCGTCATCTTTATGTTTGCGCACCACCTCATCAATGGCGACGCGCAAGATACCCTTAGAGACCGAGTTGGACGTGATGCATGACTGCTCTCGGAACGTCAGGATCAATGGGATTGGCGATAGTGTCATGATGATCTTGGCATGCGGAGCATGTTTGCGCACAAGCTCATAGATGCGATCAATGTTCTCGCGGTTCTCTTCGATTGTAGACACCCGAAAGCTGTGGCGCTCGGGATCAAAAACAGAGCGAGGGAGTGGCCGTAGGAACACGCCGTTGGTTTCGATGTCGTACCAAACCTCTGACAGCCCAAATGTCAGAATGAAGACATCTGTGTTGTCGAACAGCTCTTTGGTTTGAAGCCTGATGTCTTCATCGTATTCGAGCGGGGTTGGGGATTGTGCATACCAAAGATTGACGTCGTCGGTTTCATTCTCCCAAGCCCATTCGAACTGCTGGCGAATAACAAAGGAATTGACCATGCCCTCGCCGATATGAACGACATAAGCGTTGGTCTCGTCCTTCTTGTCACTTGATACAGAATAACCGCGTTGACCCAAGTAGCCCGATATGTTCGCGGCAAAGCACGACCCAAAGGCGGTGACCCGCGTGTCACGGTTGATAAATGGCTCTGAAGGCTCCCAGCCCTTGATGATCTTTTCGCGCACCGTCGTATGGTCTACCATATCCTCAGCACGCGGCATCTTTTGAGCAGGCCCACTCCGGAACCAGGCGCTATACGGCTTCAGCTCGGGCGCAGCATTCTTGAGATAGATGCCCTTGTATCCATCGTGCTGAGCTTCAGTCCTTGTTAGGTTTGCAGCCTTCGGTTCAGCGACCATAATTTTACCTTACATTTATCCTGCGAACTCAGCCGGTGCTACGCATCCCAGAGCCCATTCCACTGTCGTAATATATCTAGCATAATGGCTTCCTAATACCCGTAATATTTTCAACAGACATTCGCCTGCTGCACCTCAACGCGCGAAGCCAACCGATAAGCAGCAATCAGCACCCTATTGCTTAACTTTTAGGATCGCTCCGGATGCTCTTAAGCCCGTGCTTGCGTCCTCGCACCCAAGGCGCGCCAGTCTACGCGCAGCGCCAAAAGGCTTACGATCACGCCGGTGTACAGGATCGGTTCCCACTGAAACCCTTTGACCAAAAGCAGGAAGTGCAAAGCCCCAAGAAGCGCGACAACGTAGGTTGCTTTGTGCAACCGCCGCCACGCAACTGGGCCGACCCTGCGGATTGACCAGTTGTTAGACGTTAGCGCGAGCGGCACCATAAAGGCGAAGCCCAGCATCCCGATGGTGATATACCAGCGTTTCACGATATCGGCCCAGACGTTCTGAAACTGAACATCAAGTACCAGCCAAACAAGAAGATGGGCCAAGACATAAAAGAAGGTAATCACGCCTATCGCTCGGCGGAACTTGAGCAAGTTAAGCCCCAGATGTTTGCGCAGCGGTGTGACCGCCAATCCAGCGATTAAACCCCACAGAGCCCATAAGCCAAGTTGGTGCTCGATCGACTTGGTCGGATCGATGCCCAACTGCCCTTGCACAGCCAGCCAAAACAGCCAAGCCACAGGAACGGGTGCCAGTATATAGAGAGGCCAAGCGGGCACACGCCGCAGCCCGGAATTGAAAGCTCCGATCATGCTGGTCTCCTAGACACTATAACACACCTAAAAAACATCAAATGAACTCAGCGAGATCCATGCCATCATACATGGCCGCAACCTCGTCCTCGTAGCCATTGAACATGAGCGTGTCCTGACGCGCCGCGAACAGGCCACCACCGATCCGGCGTTCTGTGGCTTGGCTCCAGCGCGGGTGGTCAACATTCGGGTTCACATTGCTAAAGAAACCGTACTCACGTGCATTCGCCATGTTCCAGCTGGTTTGAGGCTCTTCATCCGTCAGCGTGATGCGGACGATGCTTTTGATGCTCTTAAACCCATATTTCCACGGCACGACCAAACGGATCGGTGCACCGTTCTGATTTGGGATATCGCGGCCATAAATGCCCGTCGCCATAATGGTAAGCGGGTGCGTTGCTTCATCCAAACGAAGACCCTCACGATAGGGCCAGTCCAGAACGCGCGATGCAACGCCCGGCATTTCTGAAGGGCGCACTAGTGTTTCAAAGGCTACGTATTTTGCATCGGATTGAACACCCGCAACATCAAGGATATCCTTTAGCTCGATGCCATTCCACGGAATGACCATGCTCCACGCTTCAACACAGCGGAATCGGTAGATCCGTTCCTCGACCGTCAGACCTGCAATCAGATCTTCAAGAGCATAATCGCCCGGATTGTCGACCATCCCATCAATCTTGATCGACCAAGGTTGCGTCGTCAGTTGACCCGCATTGCGCGCTGGATCCTCTTTGCCCGTGCCGAACTCGTAATAGTTATTGTAGCCGGTGATCTCTTCCCAAGTATTTGGCTCGAGCGCATCACCGCTGTCTTGTGCAGATACGCTCCCCGCGATGGACCCCGCCGCGCCCAGTGCTGCAGCCCCGGCGATCAGCTGGCGCCGATTTAGAAATGCCGCCTCGGGGGTGACGTCGTTCCAGCTCAGGGTATTTGTCCAACGGTTAG
Source organism: uncultured Paracoccaceae bacterium (assembly GCA_937995865.1). Taxonomy (GTDB): domain Bacteria; phylum Pseudomonadota; class Alphaproteobacteria; order Rhodobacterales; family Rhodobacteraceae; genus Shimia_B. The sequence goes on from CALKJA010000189.1 coordinate 3,887, forward strand.
CCATAGGGATGCGTTCTCCGGTTTTGCGGTTGCTTGACGTATAAGGAAGGGCGTAATGCGCCCCAAAGCAAGCCCTCTGACAAGGACGTGCTTGGCTGTAACAGTTCGGAAACGCTCCATGATGCTGCTTTTGTCTATAAAAGTCATCTCAACCCCTACAAACCACCGCGCAAACGGAGCCATCCTATTGATAGTTGGCTATGGTCAAACGCACATTTGAAAGCCGCTTGCGCTTGGCACCGCAGAGCGCTTTTCTGGTGCTATGAAAATGGAACAAAGAACCGCCCTTGTGACCGGCGCCGCGCGCGGCATCGGGCTTGCCACCACAAAGCTCTTTCTCAAGGACGGGTGGCGGGTTGCCATGATTGATTGGGATGCTGATGAGCTTGCACGTGCAAGCGCGGATATGAATGATGTGCTCCCCCTTACGCTCGATATCTCAAATCCACAGCACGCCCCGCAAATGATCCGCGAGACCGTTTTACATTTCGGGCGGCTGGATGCGTTGATAAACAACGCGGGCGTCGCAGATTTTGGACCCATCGAAGAAACCGATTTTGAACGCTGGCGGCGCGTGATGTCAGTTAATCTGGATGGCACGTTTCTTGTTAGTCAGGCTGCAATCCCCGCACTCAAGGAAACCCGTGGCTGCCTTGTGAATATCGCGTCTATCTCCGCTTTGCGCGCCTCAACCCTGCGTGTCGCCTACGGGACATCCAAAGCAGCAGTGGTCGCCTTGACGGAACAACAGGCGGCAGAGTTGGGCGAGTATGGCATTCGGGCCAACGCAGTGGCCCCCGGACCTGTGCGCACGAAACTGGCAATGGCCGTGCATACGCAAGAAATTATAGATGCATACCACGATGCGATCCCGCTCAACCGATACGGAAATGAACAGGAAATCGCTGAGGTCATCACCTTCTTATGCTCAGATCGCGCCAGCTTTGTGACAGGCCAGCTCATTTCGGTTGATGGTGGATTTGAAAGCACGGGCATCGGTCTGCCTGCGCTGCGCTCGCCGTAATTTGCGCCCCTTTGCTCCCTACGAGACGCTGCGCTCATGTGGTGGATACAGGTCTGCCATTGAACGGCTCCGCCCGTCTGCCTGCACAATCCGCACATGGGTGCGCCGAATATCGCGAGGCTCTGCCACGCCCACGGAATGCGCAATTGTTTCCACCTCTTTGGACAGTTGCTTTGCATAAGCCGCGACCCGTTTGTATTTTTCCTCAGGCACAAGCCCTTTTTGGAACCGCGGATCGTGCGTTGTGATCCCTGTTGGGCAAGTATTTCGGTTGCATTTGAGCGCCTGAATACACCCGAGCGAAAACATGAACCCGCGGGCGCTAACGATGAAATCCGCCCCGGCCGCAAGGGCCCAAGCAATATCACCTGGATTGACCAACTTGCCTGACGCGACAAGCCGGATACGATCCCTGAGATCGTGGCGCGCACGCATATCCGCAACAAGAGGCAGAGCCTCGCGGATCGGCATCCCAACCAGATCCATCAGCGGCATCGGTGCGGCACCGGTACCCCCCTCACCGCCATCGATGGTTATGAAATCCGGGGCCGCTTCCGGGCCACGTTTTGCAATCTCGATAAAAAGCGTTTCAAGCGCGGACGGATCCCCAACGACAGTTTTAATACCGGTCGGTTTACCTGTAACGCTCCGTATACGCCCAATCAGATCAAGCAGATCGGCAAAGTCATCCACTTCTTCATGCCGATTTGGTGAAATGCTGTCTTTGCCTTCGGGGATGCCACGGATCTGAGCAATCTCGGGCCCAACCTTGCGCCCGGGCAGTATACCTCCTTTGCCGGGCTTAGCCCCCTGCGCCAGCTTGATCTCGAACATCTTAACCTCTGAATGTGCCGCAACTTTGCGCAAAGCATCGTCACACAGCGCTCCGCTCTGATTGCGCACACCATAATTGGCGGTGCCGATCTGAAAGACGACGTCGCAGCCACCTTTCAGGTGATACGGTGAGAGGCCCCCCTCTCCCGTATTCATCCAAATTCCAGCCTTGGCCGCCCCACGGCTAAGGGCCTCAATCGCGGGAGCTGACAATGCGCCATAGGACATGCCAGAAATGTTGATGATTGAACGCGCAGCGTAAGGCTGCGCGCAGCCCGCGCCGATTGTCAAAGCCTGTGTCTGTACCGTTTGTGTGTCTAATGGCGGAAAAACTGCGTTGGTAAAAATCGGGGTGCCGGGCACCCCAAGAGGCCGGGTTGATCCAAAGGCAACCGTATTACCCTTTTCCTCGGCGGCATGTTTGACCCAGTCGCGCTGTGCACGATTAAACGGCAGCTCTTCACGATCCATCGCAAAGAAATATTGGCGAAAGAACTCCCCCAGCTCTTGGAACAGATATCTAAACCGCCCGATCACCGGATAATTGCGGCGCACCGCATCGGCCTTTTGTCGGCGATCTATGCAAAACATCACAACAGCGATAAGGGCGAGCACCCCAATAACAAGCACGAATCCCACTGCAAGCGCTTGGGCGATCCACCCTGCCCAACTCATCATGCCACCCATTGAAAACTCCCTCGTTTCTATGCGCCCAGTTCAGTCCCTAGCGGCGCCGATGCAAGCGGAACGCGGCCCACTTGCGCTTCCGACGGGCAGATCGCGCTGCTTTCGCCTGAGCGCGCAGACTGCTCCAAGCCTCGGCAAAAGCTGGGTTGTCCAAAATTGCTTCGCCCTGCAGATATTGCGGCACGTCAAGTGAAGGGTTGGAATTCGCCTCGATGATAACCGGGCCTTGAGCCGTTATCCCAACATCCCAACCCGCAAGTGGCAGCTCTGACAGAAAGCTTGCCGCCCGCAGGACAAGCGCACGCGCCTTTGCAAAATCCGGCAACGTCAAACCAAGCAGATCCGCGCCAGTATCCGGGTGCTTTGAAATATTCGCCGCGTTGACGTCCAACCGATTTAGCACGCGGGTCACTGTCCCACTGTTCAGATCCAAACCGCACATCAGATTGCCGCGCCACATGTGATCTGCGACTGCACCACCCGTCGGAGCCTTCCAAAACCCGTGCACGATTTCAGGCCCAGCTGCACCGACAAGTGTCGTCAACCGCAAGCTTGCAAGATGCGGGCCGACCGCCGCGTTTAAGACTTCGTGCTGTTCCAACTTTTGCTGAACAAGAGCCCCAAGTGGCATCGTGTCCGACACCAACCGAAACAGCTTCCACGGGGGCATATCCCCGGCAGACGTCAGCGCCAGATTGTCCTCGGCATTGTACCCAAAAACAGCGATAGGATCGCTTTCGCCAACCGCTTGGGTGGGTTTGATAAACAAAGGCGCTTGGCCCTGACGCAGGAGCCTGCCCAGCGCCGGCCCATCTGTAAGCCGCGCAATTGTTCCGCCATCTCGCCCAACAACTCCCAATGCTTGAGGCACAGGGAAACCCGCGCCACGCATAAGGCTGTCGAAATATAGCTTATCGCCTACCAACCCACGCCGAGACGATCGGCCCGTGATCGCAAGCGCGAACTTCAGACAACCATAAGCACCAAGATACCCGCGCGGATTCGGCGAAGAAGACAGGGCAAGCCGACTATATTCATCCACAGTCATCCCGCGCTGCCACATCCGAGCGCGGACATACCCGGATTTCGGTGAGGTCCCGATCATTTACCTTGCTCGCAGGAGGCACAAGAAAACGGGCCGCGGTGCAGAGATCGCTTGTCACCGAGTGACCACCAAATTGCCGTTCTCATATCGCGTGCCTGACTGCTGTTTAAAGCATACCTTAGCGCCCAAGGGTAACCCGCGTCGAGCGAAGTTGCGCCCCAACTGGCTTGTGCACGTGGCACGTCGGCCAGCTGAGGCGCGCCTCCATCCCTTTAATGTATCACGGCATCGTCGGGCGTTGGCCGTTCAGACCCGCTGATCCTATCGCCTACAATCAGGCCGTCAGGCCCCGCGCTGATCGGGATGATATTTCCATCTCGCACATCGCCCGAAAGGATCATCTCGGCAAGCTTATCCTGCAAGGCCCGCTGAATCACACGTTTCAAAGGCCGTGCGCCGAAGACGGGATCATACCCCTCATCCGCGAGCCATTGCCGCGCAGTTTGGTCCAGCTCCAGCGCGATCTTGCGACCAGCCAGCCGCTTTTCAAGCCGCTCCAATTGAATGTCTACAATGCCATCCATATCCGCGCGTGCCAGCCGATCAAAGATGATCGTTTCGTCCAAGCGGTTCAGGAACTCAGGCCGGAAATGGGCGCGCACCGCATCCATCACATCCCGTTTGGCTTCCGCCGCATCTGCACCTTCGGGCAACTGCGAAAGCGCTTGTGCACCAAGGTTGGATGTCAAAATGATCAGAGTTTGTTTGAAATCAACGGTGCGGCCCTGACCGTCTGTCAGCACCCCGTCGTCCAGCACCTGCAACAGCACATTAAATACGTCTGGATGCGCTTTCTCGACCTCATCAAACAGAACCACCTGATAGGGTTTGCGCCGCACGGCTTCGGTTAAAACTCCGCCCTCGTCATAGCCAACATAGCCGGGAGGCGCGCCGATCAACCGTGCAACGGCATGCTTTTCCATGAACTCAGACATATCAACACGCACCATCGCGCTGTCATCATCAAACAAGAACTCTGCAACGGCTTTAGTCAGCTCAGTTTTGCCCACACCGGTTGGCCCCAAAAACAGGAACGATCCAAGAGGGCGACCTTCGTCATTCAGCCCGGCCCGGGCGCGGCGCACAGCATTGGACACAGCCCGCACAGCCGATTTCTGCCCGATGACCCGCCCATGCAGCGCGTCTTCCATCCGGAGGAGTTTCTCCCGGTCACCCTCCAACATCTTGGATGTTGGGATGCCCGTCCAACGTTCGACCACGCCGGCGATCTGTTCGGGGCGAACGGCCTCTTCGACCATCGCATCCTCAACCTCCTCGGCTTCACCCAGTTGTTTTTCCAACTCTGGAATTACGCCATAGGACAGCTCTCCCGCACGCGCCAAATCGCCTTCGCGCTTGGCCCGGTCAAGATCGGCCCGGGCGCGGTCCAACTCTTCCTTCAAATGTTGGGCAGACGCCATCTTATCGCGCTCTGCTTGCCATTGCGCCGTCATTTCGGACGCGCGATCTTGTAGGTCCGCCAACTGCTTTTCCAAGGTTGCAAGCCGATCCTTAGACGCAGCATCATCCTCTTTTTCCAGCGCCGCCGCCTCGATCTGCATTTGCAAGATCTGCCGGTCTAAAGCGTCCAGTTCTTCAGGCTTGGAATCCACCTCCATCCGCAAGCGAGACGCAGCTTCATCCATCAGGTCAATCGCCTTATCGGGCAAGAACCTATCCGTGATATAACGGTGCGAGAGCGTGGCCGCTGCAACAAGCGCCGAATCCGCGATCCGCACCCCGTGGTGCATTTCGTACTTTTCCTTGATGCCTCGCAGGATCGAAATCGTGTCCGGCACTGTTGGCTCTTGAACCACAAGCGGCTGGAAGCGGCGGGCTAGGGCCGCGTCCTTTTCAACATGCTTGCGATATTCGTCCAACGTTGTTGCACCAACGCAGTGCAGCTCACCGCGGGCCAAAGCCGGTTTCAAAAGGTTCGACGCATCCATCGCCCCATCGCCCTTCCCGGCGCCGACAAGCGTGTGCATTTCGTCAATGAACAAGACAATCTCGCCCGCCGCGTCCATCACTTCGTTGAGCACGGATTTCAGCCGCTCCTCAAACTCGCCGCGATACTTTGCGCCCGCAATAAGAGCGCCCATATCCAGCGAAAGCAGCCGCTTGTTGCGCAGGCTTTCGGGAACATCCCCATTGATGATCCGAAGCGCAAGCCCTTCAGCAATTGCGGTTTTGCCCACGCCCGGCTCACCGATCAGAACCGGATTATTCTTCGTGCGGCGGCTCAGCACTTGCATTGCGCGTCGAATTTCTTCGTCACGACCAATGATCGGATCAATTTTACCCTCACGCGCACGTGCTGTGAGATCCGTCGCGTATTTTTCCAGCGCTTCGTAGCTGTCCTCCGCCGAAGCGGAATCCGCTGTGCGGCCCTTGCGAATGTCGTTTATCGCAGCGTTGAGTTCCTGTGGCGTGACGCCGCCGGCCACTAGCGCTGATTTTGCCCCGGATTTCACCAAAGCAAGCGCCATCAGAACCCGCTCTACAGGCACAAAGCTATCACCCGCTTTTTTGGCGACAGTCTCAGCCTCGGCCAGAACCTTAGCAAGGGTTTGATCAACGTAAATCTGTCCGGTGTCCCCGCTGACCGAAGGGATCTTCGTTACTGCCAAATCCACGGCTTGAGCCACCGCACGTGACGAGCCCCCGGCACGGTCGATCAAATTAGCAGCGAGCCCTTCGCTATCATCAAGAAGCGCTTTGAGCAGATGGTCAGGGGTAAGCCGCTGGTGGCTTTCACGGGCAGCAATAGTTTGCGCGGCTTGCAGGAACCCCCGCGCGCGCTCAGTGAACTTGTCCAAGTTCATATGATCTCTCCTTCTTTTCAGCACCCATTGGATTGCGCCCGCTTGGCGGCACGCGTGGTTGGGCCTTAGGCGTTAAATGGGGTTGCAAAAGCGGCTGGGCAAGGGGCAACAAACAGGCATTTTCCCTCCGATCGCGCCAAACGATTGCGTGAGCCGTTATAGGATATGAAACCTTTTGACCCCACATATCGTGTGTTGAACACAATCAGCCACAATGAGGGGTCTCTCATGTCCAGCAAAATAATCCGCGTTGGTGACATCGCATTTGATGCCAGTACTGGCGATTTCGCTGCAAGCGTCACACTCGCTGCATCCACCGGGCCAGAGTTCCGCCGCGTGCGGGTACCCGGTCACCGCATGTGGTCACCCGATCAGATCATCGCGGCGCTCAAGAATGCGCCTGAACTCCGGCGCTAGGCCGGCTTCATTTACCTGTATTTAAGAAGCACTTGCCAAGGTGGGGCATGCATCGCATCCGCCGGAGGCCAGAATGACTGTTCTTGATATCCTGATCAAAAGCCTTGGCCTGACGCCTGACGGTAAAGCTGTTGTTGGGGAAGTACAGTTCTTGGTCAAAGATTGCAGCGGAAACACAAGCCGCTTTACGGTGTCCTGCCGCTGCCAAACTTCGCGACGCATCCCCCCAGATGCCCTGCTGATTGGCGATGCGATCCGGCAGTTGCGGCGCGCGCCTGAGGTGCGTTGCGGCGATGTGCGCCTGGAGTTTGCAAAAAGCCTTAAACCGCTGGCCTCCGCACGCGCTGCATAACTGACTCGCAGAGGCGCATCTTGCCTTTCACAGCCATGCCGCATACCCCAACGCTCAAACGTGGAGGGCGCGACATGGATGATAGATTAATCGTAGCAATGGATGTGCCAAGCGCGCTTGAAGGGCTGAAATTGGCCGAACAATTGGGAGACTCGGTTTCCTTTTACAAAATCGGGCTGGGCATGCTGACCGGGGGCGGGTTGGCGCTTGCCAATGAGCTGAAGGCCGAACACGGCAAACGCATCTTTCTAGATATGAAACTTTTTGACATTGGCGCGACCGTCGAAGCGGCGGTGCGTGGGCTTGCGCAATTCGATCTAGATTTTCTCACGGTGCATGGCGATCCGCATGTGGTCCGCGCTGCAAAGGCGGGCGCAGGCGGAAGCAACATGAAAATCCTTGGCGTGACGATCCTGACATCTTTGGATCGCAGCGATTTGGATGCTGCGCTGATAAAAGACGGCGCCGTGGCTGAGCTTGTGACCGAACGCGCGGCACTTGCGTTGGACGCAGGCGCCGATGGCGTTATCGCCTCGCCTCAAGAAGCAGCGTTGATTCGTGCCTTGCCCGAAGCCAACGGAAAGCTGATCGTGACGCCGGGCGTCCGCCCCGCTGGTGCAGCAATGGGTGACCAAAAACGCACGACCACCCCATCCGAGGCAATCGCCGCCGGGGCGGATCATGTTGTGGTGGGTCGCCCAATCTGGCAGGCGCCAGATCCGGCACGGGCGGCGCAGGCCATCTTGGCTGAGATGGCTTAGCCTGTGCGTTGGATTATTTAACGCATCAAATCCGTGTTAATCGTTGATGTCTGTGTCAAAGGTTTTGACCTGCCCGCCACCACGCAACCGAAACACATAGCGCAGCAACAACCACGACAGCAAAGAAGCGGCTGCAAAGACGACCAACATCCACATCAGTGAGCCACCAAAAAGAGCGATGCCGCCAGTCGCAAGAAGTGCGGCAACCACGCCTGCGCCCATAGCGAACCCTAGAAAGATGGTCGACGGCAGCAAGATCTCAAGTATGCCAAGCACCAAGGCAAACCCGGCCCAGCCCCACCACGTCACCAAAGCGCCCATCAGACTTTGCCCCGCAGCATCTTAAAGGCATCGCCAAATGCTTCGATTGCGTTTGCTGGCAACACAATCGTTTGTTTGCCATTTCCGGCCCCCAGCGCATTCAGCGCCTCAACCTGTTTAAGCGCGACCTGATATTGTGCCGCCTCAAGCCCGTTCTCGGCGATGGCCACCGCAACGACTTGGGTTGCATATGCTTCGGCATCGGCTTGAACGCGGCGGGCTTCAGCAGACCGTTCAGCGGCGTATAGATCCGCATCCGACGCAAGCTCAACTGCGCGTTTCTGGCCTTCGGCCTCTGTCACCTGCGCGCGGCGGGCGCGTTCAGCATTCAACTGTTGCAGCATCGCTTGCCGCGTTTGCGCGTCCAAATTCACGTCTAGAAGCTCAGCGCGCGTGACTTGAATTCCCCAGTCATCCACAACCGTTGCGAGGCTGTCTTTGATCGTCCCGGTGAGAGTTGACCGATTGGTCTGCACTTCATCCAGCTCAAGGCGCCCAATTTCGCTGCGCACGATACCAGCCACGGTGGTCTGAATCGCCGCATCAATATCGCGGATACGGTACACGGTCTTTTCCGGCTCTATCACGCGGTAAAAGACACTTGTTTCAACCTGCACCAGCACGTTGTCCGTTGTGATTGCGTCTTGGCTCATGGTGGGCAGTTGCCGCTCCAGAACGCTAACGCGGTGCGCGACTTTGTCTAGAAAGGGGATAATGAAGTTGATTCCAGGCCCAAGGACAGACCGCAAACGGCCAAACCGCTCAACCACAAACTTTTCAGATTGCGGCACGATCCGGACGCCCGTGAAAACCACAACAATTATGAAACCTGCCAGCAAAAGCAGAACAAAGTTCTGCCCAACAAACTCCATTAAAAGCGCTTCATAGTCCATGTGTCGTATCCCCTGGTCTAGCTACCCCATAATATAGGGGCATCTTCCCCGGTTAGGAAGCTTTAAGCCCACCTATTTGCACAGGTGAAGACCTACGATAGACCCCTGCCACTTGCGTTGCCACAATCTCAGCGGTTGCAGCCGAAAGCGTCCAGCCCAGATGCCCGTGCCCCGTATTGTAGAAGACCCGCCCCGAGCGGCCACGCCCGACGCGCGGCATCATGGATGGCATCATTGGCCGCAATCCGGCCCACGGCACTACGTCTTCTGTCGATACGCCGGGGAAGTGCCGTTCCACCCATCCCGTCAGGGGGGCAATTCTATCGGCTTTGATGTCCCGGTTGTCTCCGGAAAACTCTGCAGTCCCAGCCACCCTGAACCGGTCCGGGCCAAGGCGAGAGGTTACGATTTTGGCGTTGTCGTCCAGCAAGCTGACCTGCGGGGCGGCGGCGCGGCTGGCGGCATCGTTGAGCTGCACTGTGATCGAATATCCTTTGACCGGATAAACATTGACCCGGTCGCCCAGTTGCCCGGCCAGCGCCCGCGATCCAACGCCTGCGCTCACCACGACGCCGTCAAAGCGTTGGGTGCGGTTTGTCTCGATTTCAACAGATGTGCCCGTGTCGCGTACGGCGCGGACCGCTGCGCCATAGTCAAACGTCACGCCTTTCCGCTCAAGCCACGCAGCAAGTCCGAATGTGTACTTATGGATATCACCTGTCGCGTCGCTTTGGGTCAGATACCCGCCAACGTAATCACCGCAAAGTGCAGGTTCAATCGCGCGCAGTTCCTCGGGGCTAACAGCCTTACGCTCAAGCCCACCTTGCGCCAAAAGCGCTGTAACGCGTGCGGCTTGCTCCAGCTCTTTGTCGGTCTCGTAAAAATGGAGGATACCCGCAGGCGAGAAGTCGAAATCCACACCGGCGGCAGAGGCCATCTCTTGATGAACACGGCGGGCGGCAATCGCCATCGCTGCAGTCTGGACAGTGTGCGACTTGTAGTTTGGGATGTTCGCGAGAAACTCTGCCATCCAACTGATCTTGTGCCAGCTTGGCTTAGGCGAGATCAGCAGCGGCGCATCGCGGCGCAGCATCCACTTCATTCCCTTAAGAACCGTGCCCCAAGAGGTCCACACTTCTGCATTCGAAGCACTCAGTTGACCGCCATTGGCAAAAGATGTCTCCATCCCGGCGTAGCGCTGACGATCAATCACGGTGACCTCAAAGCCCTGCTGGAATAGTTGAAATGCGGTTGTGATACCGGTGATACCGGCCCCGATGACGGCGATATGTGCCATGACAAAAACTCCCTAACAGGCGCAATGCGCGCTGCGTGCCATGCCCCCTCCGTCCTGAAACCTGAGCGCTTCGCGGGCTTGGGTCCGCTTTCGCCGTCGGTGCGCCCCTTTGGGACGACTCTCCGGAGTGTGGCCCTCTGATCGGTCCGGGGTGCCTGAGAGTATGCCGGGGCGGTTTCTCCTTCGGCGGCTACGGCAAACCGCAGCGCTCTCCCGATCAGGGGAGTGATGTGCCAGACGCTACGTCAATCGTGCGCGCCGATCTAATGCTATCGCGTGACCCAAAGCATCACAATTCGTGATCACCGAGCGCCAAATAGGTTTCAAGCCGCGCCTTGAAATGCGGAATGCCCCGTGGATGAGCCAAGTAGTCCTCAACACTCCAAAGCGCCCAGCACTGACCCTCACCCCCAAACCGAATCTGCGTATGCGCATCTGCGGGCAGATGTGCACCGAAGAAATAAGTTCTCTGGCCGGTGGACGTAAGATAGGCGCGTTTGCCCCGCAGGTCTGACGCGGCGATCCGCAAGCCAACTTCCTCAAAGATTTCTCGGATAACCACCTCTTCCGGCGTTTCATCCCCCTCGCGGCCGCCACCGGGAAAATCCCACCAACCGGGCCAAACGATATCGCGATCTTCATCGCGAAGCATCACAACAAGCTGCTCCCCGACGAATAGCGCGACTTTGGCGCCAAGAAAGCCGTCCGGATCATTAACGACCCCATCATGCCCACTTGCGGCGTCCGCCATTTCCACGCGCTCTGCCCTCCGCTATCAAAGACCCATGCCATCGCTTTGCCGAGACTGCCTGACCCAATTCGAAAGCGCCAGCCGTTGTCCGGCTTGCGGGCGGCCGCGCATTGTTTCGCATCCCGAGCTCTTTGACCTTACTATCGCGCATATGGATTGCGATGCGTTCTACGCTTCGGTCGAAAAACGCGACAATCCTGAGCTTGCAGCAAAGCCTGTGATCATCGGCGGCGGCAGGCGTGGAGTGGTTTCTACAGCTTGTTATGTGGCGCGTATCCGAGGAGTAAAGTCTGCGATGCCCATGTTTCAGGCGCTCAAGCTTTGCCCCGAAGCCGTGATCGTGAAGCCGCGCTTTGAGGCTTATGTGGAAGCCAGCAGCGCAATTCGGCAAATGATGGAAGAAATGACCCCTGCAATCGAACCTCTCTCACTGGATGAGGCGTTCATGGATCTGTCCGGAACTCAAAAGCTTCATGGCGTTCCACCTGCGGTTATGCTTGCTAAGCTGGTCAAACGCATGCGTGAAGAGTTGGGCCTAACCGGGTCAATCGGGCTTAGTCACAACAAATTTCTCGCCAAGGTCGCCAGCGATTTGGAAAAACCGCGCGGGTTTTCAGTTATCGGAAAAGACGAGACGATGGCCTTTCTAGAGGGAAAGTCCGTGCGGATGATCTGGGGCGTTGGTCCAGCGGGTCAGGCTGCTTTGGACAAGGTCGGCATCCGCACATTCTCTGATTTGCTGAGATGGGATCGGACAGACCTGCACGCCCGCTTTGGTAGCATGGGCGAACGACTTTGGCATCTTGCGCGCGGTCAGGATCACAGGCCCGTTGCGCGCGATCCAAAAATGAAGAGCATCTCCAACGAGACCACCTTTAACGAGGACACGGCCAATACGGACCTTCTGGATGGCCACATCTGGCGCATGGCCGAAAAGGTTGCGGACCGGGCCAAGGCAAAATCTCTGGCGGGCCGAATCGTGGTGCTAAAGCTGAAGCGCGCAGACCATTCCTCAATCTCACGGCGGACCACTCTTGCGGAGCCAACGCAAATCGCTGACCGAATCTACCGCACAGCGCGAGACCTCTTTGATACCGTTGATCACAAAAGCCCTTACCGGCTTTTGGGGGTGGGTTTGTCGGATATTTCCAAAGCGGCAAGCGGGATGGACGGGGATCTTCTGGACCCCAATGCAGAGAAACGCGCGCGGGCAGAACGTGCGACCGATGCCATCCGCGAGAAATTCGGCGCCGACGCCATCCTAAAAGGCCGCTCGTTGCGTTAAGCGTGTTCGGTTTTTATTCGGCCGCCAAACGAACTTCTGGGCGGCCAAGCGGCACAATCTCTTCCATCACACCGATGATAACCCGTCGAAGCGCAGTAAAATTTCTGTTCGGTGTGATTTGCGTTTCGTCCATATAAAGACCGCGGTCGATCTCAACTTGGATCACATGCTGGCCCCGTGTCGGACGCCCGTATTGCTGTGCAATGTACGCGCCCGCAAATGGCACATTACGCGTCACACGCAATCCCGCGCTAGCAAAGGCCGATTCGATCACGTCGACAATCTCACTAGACGCCGCAGCACCGAAGCGATCACCAAGCACAACATCGGGGCGGTGCCCGGAACCACGCGCGCTTTCGATCGCCTCGCGCGGCATTGAATGGCAATCCACAAGAATCGCTCGGCCAAACTGATGGCGCGCATCGTCCAAAAGCACTTGGAGTTTGTCGTGATAGGGCCTCCAATACCGCGCGATCCGGGCATTCACCTCGTCCAACATGATCTTTCCACGGTAAATAGGTCGCCCGTTTGATACCACGCGCGGCACCACGCCAAGCCCGCTGGCGACACGCGGATTGTGCACGACCTTCCGCAGATCGGCGATCAATGCCGGGTCAAGTTCCTCGGGTGACCGATTCAAATCCACAAAGGCGCGCGGTGCGCCTGCCAACAGCAAAGGTGCTCCAAGATGAGGGGCACGCTCAAAGAGCCTGTCTACAAAGGCATCCTCCGACGACCGAATCGCGCGATCATCCAGCACAGTTTTCTTTAGAAACCACATCGGATAGTCCCGCCCAGAATGCGGTGAAGCAAAGACAACACCCGTTGTCTGCACCTTTGGTCGCAAGAGGTTGTAGGCGGCTTTGGGCAAAAGACCCTCCGTTGGGTGTTGTATCAACCAGTATTCCTCAACATAGCACGATCCAAACCGGTCAAAAGGCCTTGATCCCCTTAGCTGTGCGAATTATACGGCGCGGACTGACGCGGGCGGGCTCTCTGCCAGTTTGTCAGGAGGGCTGCACCCTCGATCAAATTTGGACGCGTAGCTCAGCGGTAGAGCACTTCGTTGACATCGAAGGGGTCACTGGTTCGATCCCAGTCGTGTCCACCATGAAACACCCGGGCTGAACCGCGGCCCGATGGAGAGGAGAAAGACCATGAAGGTCAAGAACTCGTTGCGTTCTTTGAAGAACCGCCATCGCGATTGCCGCGTTGTGCGCCGTAAGGGCCGTGTCTATGTGATCAACAAAACCCAGCGTCGCTTTAAAGCGCGCCAAGGGTAAAAGATCCACCGTACTGCGCGGGACACCTCGCAGGGTAAAGAATAGAGAAAGCCGCCCCAAATCACTTGGGGCGGCTTTTTTCTGTTTCAGAGCTGGCACGGACGCTGGGCGGTTTATCCGCCCCGTGCCGCCAAAAGCGCCACAAGCGTCTGCTGGTTCACATAGCCTGTGGGTGTGATGTTTCTGGATCGCTGGAAGCGGCGGATGCCACGCCGGGTTTCATCACTAAACTCACCGTTTATCGCCCCTGAACCAAGACCAAGCTGTTTCAAACGGCGCTCCACCAAAAGGCGCGTTATCGGGTTGGCCAGCACCTCGCCTTCCTCACCGCGATCGCGGGCCGCTTGCTCAGCGTTTTGGTTGGTTTCCTGAAGCTCGCGCAACCGCGATTGTGCTGCTTCGGCAAAGCTGCCATTCGGGTTGCTTTCAAGAAAGCGGCGATAGGCGCGCACGGTATCAGCGCGGCGCGCTTCGTCCCATGCCGCACGTTCGGCGGCCTCAGCTTGGGCACGCTGCTCAGCCTCAATGGCCGCCAATCGATTGTTCGCTACTTCCGAAAACTGCCCGTCCGGGTAACGTTCAAGATAGGCGCGCAACTCTGGCTCTCCGCCACGCCGCCCGGTGGCTTCCCAATATACAATGTCAGCGCGTTGTTCCTCACGGCGCCGCTTTTCCTCTTCCGCCTTTAGCTGCGCAGAACGCTCGTCGGCTTGGCGGGAAAGTGCATTGATCTGATTTCCCGTCAAGAAACCGGTATCGTCAAAGCCCCGGCTGCGCTGCCAAGCGGAAAGTGCAGCGCGGCTGCCCCTGCCGAAAATACCGTCCACGCCGCGCGGGTTAAATCCAAGTACCGCAAGATCGCGCTGCACCGCGCGCCGGTCTTCTCGGGCAAGGTTAAGCTGGCGTTCTACGGCCTCGGCCTGACGTGTTGGGTTGGCGCGCAAGTCACGGATCTGTGCATTTGCGTCTGCCGCATAGGCACCACGCGGGTAAAGCGCAACATATGCAAGGTAAGCGTCAAGCGTGCCGATGTCCTGAGTCACCTTCCAAAAAGCGATCTCGTCTGAATCGGGGCCTGTATCTGGGAAATCTGCAGGGGGCCGTGGCACGGGCACGCGCACCCGTTCAACATCCGTAAACGGCACCCCGCCGCGCTTGTGGCCGTAAATCAATGCTCCATCAAACGCAGCCTCAATGGTTCGGTCGGCCCCTGAAACCAGTCGTTCCAATCCAGCGGTCAGATCCGCGCTCCCTGCTTGCACAACGGTTACACCAGCGGGCACATCACCCATCAACCGCGCGCCAAAACGCTCTGCTGTTCCAAGCACGATGGGGCGCCGATCTGCCCCAACCAACAAAAGCGCATCACCGGGGAACTCCGACAGCGCTTGCGCGATTTCATCCAAGGACACACCGTACCGCCCAAGATTGAACCGATTGAGCGAAGATTTCTCTTCGGCCAGAAGATACGTGTCTTTGTTGGACTGCACCATAATTCCGGTCAGCATCACAACCACCCGATCACCCGGCCCTGCCTGCGCCAACCCGCTTGCAAGCGCGTTCGCCATCGCGCCCGCGTTGGTGTCACGCAGGCCCGTAAATGCAAAGCCCGCCTCGCGCAGTGGATCCCCCAGCCGAAGGACTGCGCGCGCACTGCGGTTTGGATCGTTGCGGCCCGAATAATCCAGATTGGCAATCACCACAGCCACGTCACGCGCGGCAACGCTGCCTCCGGTCACGCTTGCAATCAACCCAATTGCCGCTGCAACAGCGACGATCCATCCCGAGTACTTCATAATACAATCTCCCTATGGTGTCAGTTTGCCCCCAAAAGCACTGCTATCCAATAGCGAGCGTTCAATCGTAGGTTCGGGCGTCCTCAATCAGAACGCCATCCAGCGGCAGCGTGCCGGTTTCCACAACTTCGATCCCGGCCTTGAGTTTCAAAACATCGCGCACAGACTGTGCATAGATCTCAGCCGCATCAGCATCTCCCTCGATACGCAAGGTCATTGCGTCGGCTTCCCCATCACGGGTGGCGATCACGCGCGCGCGGGTCACTTCTGGATGCTTAGCAACCAGCGCAGCAACCTGTTCGGGACGCACGAACATCCCTTTGATCTTGGTCGTTTGATCCGCGCGGCCCATCCAGCCTTTGATGCGCTGGTTTGTACGCCCGCAAGGCGAATGGCCCGGGAGCACCGCGCTCATATCGCCGGTTGCAAAGCGCACCAGCGGGTAGTCAGGATTAAGGGACGTCACCACCACTTCACCCACTTCACCATCAGGCAGCGGATCACCGGTGCCCGGCGTAACGATTTCAACGATCACGCCTTCGTCCACAATCATACCTTCTATCGCGTCTGACTCGTAAGCGATGTGACCCAGATCCGCCGTGGCATAACATTGCCTGCACGTGATGCCACGCGCGGCATACCAATCGCGCAAGGATGGAAACAGCGCCCCACCAGACACCGCGGCCTTGGAAATGCCAAGGTCCACACCCATTTCATCGGCCTTCTCAAAGATGATCTTCAGATAGTCAGGCGTGCCTGCGTAAGCCGTTGATCCAACGGCCGCTGCCGCCTGAACCTGAAGCTCTGTCTGGCCTGTCCCCGCCGGAAGAACTGTCGCGCCAACAGCCCTTGCGCCATTTTCAAACATCATTCCAGCAGGCGTGAGGTGATAGCCAAAGCAATTTTGCACGATGTCGCTTTTGCCGATGCCACACGCGTGCAGGAAACGGCCAAAGCGCCACCAGTCATGGGTTCCCCCGCCCGGCTCGTAGATCGGTCCCGGGCTTTGGAAAACATGGGCGATATCGCCCACCAACATCCCACCAAACGGCGGGGTCTCGGATTGCCACTTACCAAGCTCGGACTTGCGAAGAACCGGTAACGCACTCAAATCTGCCAGCGATGCGATCGGGCCGGTCATTGGCAAGCAATTCTCTACATGCCCTGCAAGGCGTGTGAGGATCGCGTTCAGCTCGCCAAGTTGCGCCGCCGCGCGCGCGTCAGCACTGCGGATCTCAAGCTCATCGAAATTGGACATTTCATTCTCCCATTTCGCTTTAGCATAGCCGCTACCCACACATCGCCAACCCTTTGCGTCGACAAACAAGCAAGTCCATATAGAGGGTATGACACACGCTGAATTCACCCCCGACGCACTGGACCATCGGATCACCGTCCATGAGGGTCCGCAAACCATCGAGCTTGAGCTTGACGGGCTGGTATTCCGTGCCTCTGAAGACGCGACGGCCTTTTATGACCACCTTGAGGCTAGGATTGCCGAGACCGGCGAAAGCAAATGGTTCTTTCTGGTTCACAAAACCGATTACCGTGTCTGGGACGAAGCGTGGTTCAGCTATACACGCCGGGGCCGCGAAACCCACACGGCGCATTCTATGGGCACGGTCAATGTTGACGAAAGCGAGCTCACGCGCCGCCAGATCGCCCGAACCGCCGGGACAGATATGGCTGACCGCAACCTCTTTGCCACCCGCGAAGCGGCGTGGGCCGAGCTTAAGACCCGCAGCTCGACCCGCATGGACCAGCCTGTCCATGTGCCCAACCACCGACGCGCATCCTTTACCCGGCGTTTCACCTTTCGCCCCAGCGAACAGCGCCTTGATATCGATTTTGCAGGCGTAAACCTGGCCCATAGCCGCGATGTAAACGATGTTTATAACTGGCTGAGCCACGCCATCCGTGCGACGGGCCGCAAATGGTGGCTGCTGATAAACTATGACGGCATGCGGATCCAACAGGGCGCGTGGGTGGCTTATGACCAACGCAAGACCGCGCTTGAAGCGGAATACGCATTAGGCACCGTACGCTATGCCCCCGGCGCCGAGACCGAGGCCGACATCCGGCTGCGCATGGACGCACGCGGCACTCGCCCCAATATCCGCAACACCCGTCAAGAGGCTTTGGCCCGGCTAGACGAGCTCAAAGATCAGGCTCTGAGCGAAATCAATGCGCACTAAATCTCGATAACGACTGTTCCAAGCTTATCACCGGACGCCACAAGATCATGCGCCGATGCGGCGTCCCTTAGCCCTCCACCCGGCACAACCGCATGTGTCAGCGCACCAGCCTCAAGCCAATGGGTGAGCTGCGCCACGCCCCGCGCCCGCGCCTGTCCGGTCAGTTGGTAAACGATCAGCATCCGCAGGGTGATGTCCTTGAACATGAGCGGGTAAAACTGCAGCTCAGGTGCCATGACGGACGCGCTCGCATAGCTTGCAACCACGCCGCCGGGGGTGAGGCACGCAAGCGCAACATCCTGATTGGCTGCGAAATCAACATCCACGATCCGGTTTAGACCCACGCCTTTCGTCAGATCCATCACGGCTTCGCTCACATCTACTTCGCGGTAATTGATCCACTCAGAGCACCCCGAATGCGCGGCTTTTGCTTCGGATGATACCGTGGTGATCACACGGCAGCCCATCAATGCCGCCATCTGGCACGCATAACGCCCAACTGTGCCTGCGCCTCCTGTGACCAAAACCGTGTCACCCGGTGCGCACCCATCAAGCGCGTACCACGCTGTCATCGCCGGAATCCCAAAACACGCGGCTTCATCAAACCGCACGGTTTCAGGCAACACTGCAACCTGTGAGACAGGCAGACAAACATACTCGGCCGCAGTGCCAAACGCTCGTTGCCACGCAGCGTTCCAAACCCAAACTCGTGTGCCTTTGGCCAGATCTCCTGCCACAACAACCCCGGCACCATCCGAATGCGGGATGACAACAGGATGTGCCATCGTTGCCCCCGGCCGCGCGCCTGCTCGCAGCTTAACGTCGGATGGATTTACTCCAGAGGCATGCAACCGAACCAAAACCTCACCCGGACCCGGCGTTGGCGTGTCCATGTCAGCAAGCTGCAAAACCTCCGAGGCCGCGCCAAAGCGCTCATAGATTACTGCCTTCATGATGAATATCCCCCAACGCATGTGTCTTCGTGCAGAACATCGCGCGGCGGCAGGTCTGGGTCAATCGGATGCGATCACGCTCGGCACGTAGGATCGCGCCTTAGCTCAGCCAGCGCTTGCGCCGCCGATAGGACCGAACATCGCGAAAGGATTTGCGCCCTTCTTCGGACACGCCAAGGTAAAATTCCTTAACATCAGGGTTCTCGCGCAAGTCATCGGCAGGGCCATCCATCACAACGCGGCCATTCTCAAGGATATAACCATAGTGCGAAAAACGTAGCGCGGCGTTTGTGTTTTGCTCCGCCAAAAGGAAAGATACGCCTTCCTCTTCGTTCAACTTCTTAACAATACCAAAGATCTCTTCCACCAGCTGCGGCGCAAGCCCC
Organism: uncultured Paracoccaceae bacterium; assembly: GCA_937995865.1. Lineage (GTDB taxonomy): Bacteria > Pseudomonadota > Alphaproteobacteria > Rhodobacterales > Rhodobacteraceae > Shimia_B. The sequence continues at coordinate 23,052 of CALKJA010000189.1, forward strand.
ATCGAAGGCTCATCCAGCAGGATCATCTCAGGCTTTGACATCAGCGCCCGCCCAATTGCGCACATCTGCTGTTCCCCACCCGAGGTATAGCCCGCCTGTGATTTGCGGCGCTCGCGCAAGCGTGGAAAATATTCGTAGACCAGCTCCAGATCACGGGCGATTGCCGCCGATCCATCCCGGCGTGTATAGGCCCCGGTCAGCAAGTTTTCTTCCACGGTCAGATGGCCAAAGCAATGCCGCCCTTCCATGACCTGCACAACGCCCCGTTTGACCAAAGCCGCAGGGTTAAGATCTTGCACCGCGTCGCCCCGGTACTTCACAGAGCCTTTTGTGACCTCCCCGCGCTCATTATGAAGCAGGTTCGAGATCGCTTTCAAGGTTGTCGTCTTGCCCGCACCGTTGCCTCCCAGAAGCGCCGTGATACCGCCTTTGGGAACGTTCAGAGAAACACCCTTTAACACAAGGATGACGTGATTGTAGATCACCTCAATATTGTTGACCTCAAGCAGCGTCTCACGGGCCTTTGGATCATCCAGCATCACGTTCCCCCGTCCGGGTCGCAAGGGCGCTTGGCCCCTGCATTTATTGTTCCAGAATTTCTCAAAAAAGCCTCTGGCAACTGCACACGCGGCTGCCAGAGGCAAACTTGGCTTAGCCTTCGCAGGCTTCGTTCATTTCCCAAGGCGCGTTTTCAGTGGCGTACTGCCCTGAGGCCGCGGCCACGAGATCTGCATAGCCTGCGGTGTCTGGTTTCAGCAGATCCGAAGCCTTCACGAACTTCTCGCCATCCCATTCCAGCATCCAGCCACCGGAGTTACCGGTGTGGTTGGCGCAAGACGTTGCGAAAGGAGGCACCATGCCTGTCAGGCCCAGCTCATCGATACGTTCTTGTGTGAAGTCGATGTTCTCCAAGCCCCAACGCAGCTGTGAAGCTGTAATTTCGCCTGTGCCATACTCGGCTTGCGCAGCAGAAATACCTTCCGCAAGGATCGCAGACATCACGATACCACGGCCATAGAATACGCCCGTCATTTCTTCTGGGTTTGACTTCGTCATTCCCTTGTCTGTCACGTATTCACGGACCGCTTTCATCGCGGGTGCGTCTTGGTTGGGGTAAGACCAAGAGATCGACTTATAGCCAGCACCGTCTTCGCCCACGAGGCGCAGATCGGCATCATGACCGGCCCACCACACACCGATGAAGTTCTCCATCGGGAAGCGTGTTTTCACCGCTTCGGTAATAGCCCCGGCGTTCATCGCGCCCCAGCCCCACATCACCACATAATCCGGGCGTTCGCGCCGCACCTGAAGCCATTGTGATGCTTGGTTTTGCATCTCGTTCAGACCAACAGGGATCGGAAGCAGCTCAAATCCTTTGGCTTCGGCAGCAGCTTCCAAAACCGGCAGCGGCTCTTTGCCGTAGGGGTGATCAAGATGAAGGAAGGCCACCTTCTTGCCGTCCAGCGATCCTTGGCCTTCGAGATATTGCACAATCATATCGGCCGCGTCCCAATACCCAGATGGCATGTTGAACGCCCATTGGAATGTCTTGCCATCCATCATCGGGCTAAAGCCGTATCCGGGGGCAAGGATTGGAATCTGATCCACATTCGTCTTAGGCAGAACCTGCAGCGTGATACCCGTGGACCATGGCTGCGTCACGATCGCGGCGCCTTTGGTCTTTTCATAGCACTCCACCCCTTTTTCGGTGGAATAACCCGTTTCGCATTCTTCAAAATTCACCGGTACGCCGCCAATACCGCCATCGCGCTCGTTGAGCATGGTCATATAGTCAGCTTGCCCGTTCATCAGCGGGATACCCGTCGCCGCAAAAGGCCCGGTCCGATAGCTAAGGTTAGGCGTATACAGCTCCTGCGCCATCGCCGCCCCTGCGGTGACACCCGCAATCAACGTGGCCGTGGCCAGTTTAACCAGTTTGTTCATCGTTTTTCCTCCCAAGGATTGATGGTTCCATTTTTCTCTTTTTTGGGCCTCCGCTTTAGTGCGGGAATGGCCAGATAATTAGTTTCTCCCGGATCAGCCGCCAAAGCGCGGCAAGCCCATGCGGCTCAACGATCAGGAAAAAGATGATGAGTGAGCCGATGATCATCACGTTGAGATGCTCCACCATTGCGCTGTCGATCTGAACACCGATGGCCGCTGGCAGAAGGTTCAGGATCACGGGCAACCCAACGATCAAAATCGCCCCAAGGAAGTTGCCAAGGATCGATCCAAGCCCGCCAATAATCGCGATGAATAGGACCTGAAAGGACAGCGGGATATCAAAAACATTCGGCTCTGCTGCGCCTTTCCACATAAAGACATAGAGCGCGCCCGCCACACCCACGATATAGGAAGAGATCGCAAAAGCGGTGAGTTTGGATTTCATCAGGTTGATGCCAATCAACTCAGCCGCGATATCCATATCCCGCGTGGCTTTCCACGTCCGACCAAGGGTGCCGCGCGTCAGGTTGATGCACAGGAGCGTCAGAAGAGAGACCACAAAGAGCACAACGTAATATTCCGTTACACTGGCGGCCTGCGGTCCCGCGATATAGGTGCCAAACATTTCCAGATTGGGCACCTGAATAGCGCCGGACGCGTTGTCGTTATACAGCCACGACCATTTCTCAAACAGCCAAACAAGGAAGAACTGCGCCGCCAGTGTTGCGATAGCCAGATAGAAGCCTTTGATCCGCAAACTGGGAATACCGAATACCACACCGATCCCGGCGCTAAAGACACCGCTGAGCAGGATGGCGACAACAGGATTGAGCCACGGCATCAGCGTTATCATTTTGTAACACGCATAGGCCCCAACACCCATAAAAGCGGCCGTGCCCAAGGACAGCTGCCCCGCGTAACCCGTTAGAATATTCAGCCCCATCGCAGCCAGAGCATAAATCATGATCGGGATCAGCAGCGTTTGAAACGCAAACTCGCTCGCTGTCAGCGGAAAAATCACCCACGCAAAGGTTAGAATGATCGCAAGAAGCACCGCATCCTGCCGCACAGGAAACAGTGCCTGATCCGCTTTGTAAGATGTCTTGAATTGCCCGGCGGTCCGATACAGCATCAGAGGTCTCCCGTAAGTTGGAGCCAGAACACGCCCGCGGCCGTGGAGTTAGCTTGGAACGCCCGCGAAAAATCAAACACGTTCAATGATTTTCTCCCCAAAAAGCCCCTGAGGACGGAAAAGCAGCACCACAAGCGCAAGTACAAAAGCAAACCAAGCCTCCGTCCCGCCGCCCATCAAAGGTTGCCCCCAATACACCTCAAAGAGCTTTTCCAGCATTCCGATCATTAGCCCGCCGATGATCGCGCCTGAAATACTCTCCAAACCGCCCAGCATCAGCACCGGCAACGCTTTGTAGGCGATCACTTCAAGCGCAAAAGACACACCCGCCCGCGCACCCCATGCGATGCCTGTGACCAAAGCGATGATCCCTGCAATGAACCACACCAGCACCCAAATCGTCTGAAGCGATATCCCCACAGACAGCGCGGCTTGGCTGTCATCTCCCAAAGCACGGATCGCGCGGCCCATACGCGTGTAATTAAGAAAGGCCAGCAGAGCTGCCACCAAAAGAGCCGCCACAATCACCGCAGTGACATCCTTTTGCTCAAGGATAAGCAAGCCACCCCAAGGCTCTAGCACAAAAGATCCAGTGGGAATGCCGAGCTGCTCGGTTATCATCACCTTGTTTTCGCCGCCAAAGATGATCTCGCCAAACCCAATCAAGAACAGCGTAATCCCAATCGTCGCCATGAACAGGATGATATCTGGCTGCCCGACCAGAGGCCGCAAAACCACACGCTCGATCGTCACCGAGAGCGCCAACATCACAGCCAGCGTCAATGCAACTGAGATCCACGCAGGCACCCCCATCGCGTGAAACCCAACCAAGGTCAGCGCGGCAAAGACAACCATGATCCCTTGGGCAAAGTTAAAGATCCGGCTGGACCGAAAGATCAATACAAAGCCCAGCGCGATCAGCGCGTATAGGATGCCCGAAACGAGCCCCTCCCAGAGCACCTGCAACAGAAAATCAGGCGCGGCGATCATATCCGCAAAAGGCGTGAACAAGACATCTCTGAGCATCGCGCTACCCTTTTGGTCCAAATGTCGTACAGTATTGATCCGCGTTAGCCCCAGTGAAGCCCGCAAAGATCAGCAGCCCAGCATTGTCGCTGAACAGCATGGCGCGCCCAGCGTCGCAGTTCCCATAAGCCCGCAGCGGAAGCGGTGCCGGAAAGGCCAGCTCAACCATACCTGCGGCTGCCAAAAGCGCCTCAACATGCACCCAATCGCCGTCCGCACCTTGGGTTGAGACCTCAGAAGGCAGCGCAAGAGCGCCCTGCCCTGAACAGTTTAACACTCCACCAGACGAAGAAACCGCCACGACAAAATCAATCGGCTGCGTCACTTGCGGATAAAAGATCGAATACGCAAACCCTTCGCCAAGCACCTGCCCCGCCTGCCCGATTTCCACATCATGCCCAGCTTCCAGAAAGCTCAGACAATCAACAAGCCCGGCAGCATATTCAGGGTGTGCTTCGGCCAGCGGCACAAGAACAGCCGCCTCCAGAGCATCACTTCCCGCCTGCGCCGCACCGGCAAGCAAACATGCGAATGCTGCGAACCTAATCATGGGACACTCCCAAATAGGCGTCGATGACGGTCTGATCGTTACGCACCTCATCGGGTGCGCCGTCCCCAATCTTGCGCCCGTAATCCATCACAACAACGCGGTCTGACAAGTCCATGACAACACCCATGTCATGCTCGATCAGCGCAATCGTGGTGCCAAATTCATCATTCACATCAAGGATGAAGCGGCTCATGTCCTCTTTCTCCTCAACGTTCATCCCTGCCATCGGCTCATCCAACAAAAGAAGCGAAGGTTCCGCGGCCAAAGCACGGGCCAACTCAACCCGCTTCTTGAGCCCATAGGGCAGCCGCCCAACCGGCGTTTTACGGATCGCTTGTATTTCCAGAAAATCGATCACGCGCTCAACTTTTTCGCGGTTCTCAATCTCCTCAGCCCGTGCCCTGCCCCACCAAAGCGCCTGCGCCGCAATCCCAGCCGACATATGGTTGAGCCGCCCCGTCATAACGTTGTCGAGAACTGTCATCCCTTCGAACAAGGCGATGTTCTGAAACGTCCGGGCCACACCCAAACGAGCCACCTCAAAAGGCTTCATTGCAGGGCGTGGGGTCCCTTTGTACCAAACCTCCCCCTCCTGAGGGATGTAGAAGCCCGAAATAACGTTGAGCATGGATGACTTGCCCGCCCCATTCGGCCCAATGATCGCGCGGATCTCGCCCTCTCGGATATCAAAAGAGATGTCCTTGATCGCCGTCACCCCGCCGAATTTCAGCGTGATGTTCTTCATTTCCATGAGCTGACCACCAATAGTGCGCCCATCGATGGTCACAAAGTTCTCAGGTTGATCAAGCATGCCGCACCCCTCTTTCAATGATCCGATACTCCCGCCGGAGGCATCCAGCAGATCCGCCAGGCATGACATCAATCAAAAAGCACCCAAGGGATGGTGGGCGGGGTGTCGTCGCAGACGCACGTCGTCCAGCCAGCCTCATTCCGCCGCCTCCAGCTTAGGCGCGGCCACTGGTTCAACGGCTGCATCCATCACTTGCAAAGTTGCCGCGATCGAACCTTTGCGCCCATCCTCATAGGTCACTTCAGTGACCGTACTTACAGTGTCTGAGCCATCATAGAGCGCGGTTATCAGATCGGCGTATTTCTCCTCCACGATCCGACGCCGCACTTTACGGGTTCGGGTCATTTCACCGTCATCAGCGTCCAGTTCTTTGTGCAGCACAAGGAACCGGTGCACCTGACAACCAGACAGCATATCGTCCGAAGCAACACTCCGGTTTACCTCTTCCACATGCTCGCGAATTGTATCGCGCACTTGCGGGTGCTGAGACAGCTCTTGGTAAGAGCCATAGGCGATGTTGTTACGCTCAGCCCAATTGCCCACCGCCGTCAGATCGATATTGATGAACGCCGCACAGCGGTCGCGCCCGTTTCCGAACACCACAACCTCAAGGATATTGGGAAAGAACTTCAGCTTGTTCTCTACATATTTTGGCGCAAACAATGCACCGGAGTCCATTTTTCCCACGTCCTTGGCCCGGTCGATGATCCGCAAATGTCCTGTATCTGGCTCAAGAAAACCGGCGTCCCCGGTTGCAACCCAGCCCTCAGCGTCCTTGGTATCTGCAGTGCTTTCGGCGTTCTTGTAATACTCCACAAAAACACCGGGCGAGCGGTAAAACACCTCCCCACTCTCCGCTATCCGGATCTCAACCCCCGGCGTCGGCGTGCCAACAGTATCCGGGCGCACCTCATCATCCTTTTGCTGCGTGATGAAAACCGATGCTTCCGTCTGCCCATAAAGCTGCTTCAGATTGATCCCAAGCGCCCGATAGAAATCAAAGATTTCTGGGCCAATCGCCTCTCCCGCTGTGTAGCCAACACGAACCTTGGACAGCCCCAGCGTATTCTTCAAAGGCCCAAGAACAAGAAACTGGCCCAGCGCGTATGTCGCGCGGTCAACAAGCCCCACAGGCTTGCGATCCAACAACCGTGGTCCAACCCGCTGTGCCTGATGCAGAAACTTATGAAACATCCATCGTTTGAGGCGGCCAGCGTCTTCCATCCGGATCATCACGCTGGTCAGTTGCCCCTCAAAAACTCGGGGCGGGGCGAAATAGTAGGTAGGGCCGATTTCGCGCAGATCATGCATGACCGTTTCTGCGCTTTCCGGGCAATTCACGCAAAAACCAGTCCACGTTGCCTGCCCAATCGAAAAGATGAAATCGCCCACCCAAGCCATCGGGAGATAGGCCAAAACCTCGTCGCCCGCGCGCAGGCGGTCGAATTCAGCCGAGCTTTTGGATGTCTCAATGATATTGCGGTTTGAGAGCACTACGCCCTTGGGCCGGCCCGTGGTGCCCGATGTGTAAAGCATGACACAGGTGCTGTCGTAATCCTGCCCCATCCAGCGCGCATTCAACTTATCTTTGAGGCCTGACGCGCGACCCGCCTTTTGCAGTGCTTGGTATTGCGTAAGATGCGTGTGATCGTATTTCCGCATCCCACGGGGATCGAGGTACACAATGTGATCAAGCCCGGTCAGGCTCTCTTTCACATCAAGCACCTTATCAACCTGCTCTTGATCCCCGGCCACGATGAAACGCGCACCACAATGATCTAGAACATAGGCAATCTCTTCTCCCACCGCATCCTGATACAATGGCACAGGCACCGCGCCCGCCATTTGCGCCGCGATCATTG
>CALKJA010000190.1 GCA_937995865.1 uncultured Paracoccaceae bacterium
CGGTAAGTGCTGGACGCTTGTGAACAAGCGGCGTAACGCAGCTTTATGACGCCAATTTCTGATCACCGCGCCCGAAAAAATGTCTGGATCCTTGTTGCTGCGCAGGCAGTTCTAGGCAGCCAAATCACAATGATTTTCGTGATCGGTGGTCTTGCTGGTCAAATGCTCGCGCCCAATCCTTGCCTTGCGACCTTGCCCATCTCGCTGATTGTTTTTGGCTCCATGACAACGGCACCATGGTTGTCTCGGCTTATGCAGTCACAAGGGCGGGTAGCGGGCTTCTTTACGGGATCAGTTGGCGGTTTGCTTGGAAGCCTTATTGGCGCCTATGCATTGTCGATTGGCGACTTTTGGATTCTTCTCATCGGCTCCTACATGACCGGTATGTATATGTCTGCGCAGGGCTTCTTTCGTTTTGCTGCAACCGACACCGCCTCGGACGCGTTCAGGCCCAAGGCGATTTCTTATGTGATGGCAGGTGGTTTGATTTCAGCGTTGATCGGACCGCAGCTGACCAAGCTCACCAACGATCTTTTTGCAGTGCCTTTCATGGGCACATATTTGGCTGCGGCTGGCATAAATGTGCTGGGCATGCTGCTTTTCCTTGGACTCGACATTCCCAAACCACCCAAAGCCACATCAACAAGTGCAAAGGGCAGGTCGACTTGGGAGATGCTTAAGACGCCGCAAATTGCCGTCGCTGTGATTTGCGCCATGGTGGCTTATGCTTTGATGAACCTTGTCATGACTTCAACGCCACTTGCCGTCGTGGCTTGCGGCTTTACTCCCGGAAATGCCGCCGATGTGGTAAGTGCACATGTCATTGCAATGTTTGCGCCATCCTTTTTTACGGGCCATCTGATCGCACGTTTTGGCGTAGAAAAGATCATGGCGATCGGGCTTGCAATCCTTGCCGCTGCGGGTGTGGTCGCATTGTCAGGGGTGGAGTTATTTAACTTTTTTGGGGCTTTGATTTTGCTGGGCATTGGTTGGAACTTTGGCTTCATCGGCGCAACGACACTTTTAGCTGCATCCCACGCCCCCGAAGAACGCGGGCGCATTCAAGGCGCGAATGATTTCATTGTGTTTGGATGCGTAACAATGGCTTCGCTGGCCTCAGGTGGGCTGATGAATTGTGCGGGCGGCGCTCCAGAGGTCGGGTGGGCCGCTGTGAATATTGCGATGGTGCCATTTCTTGTTTTGGCGGGTGGCGCGCTCGTCTGGATGGTTGCCAAAGGGCGTTCGGCAGAGTCCTAGGTTGCGTAGTTGAGCCAACCCAAAGACGCCCGCGCCAATCGCATCGAGCGTTTCAATGGCGCGAATTCTGGCAGACCTTCGTCCAGAGACCCGATAAGCGCGGACTTAAGCCGAGGCGCGGCAAGGCAGCCTTCAACACATTCAGGTCCTCCGCCTCGCAAACGCAAAGCCGCTTGTGCGCGCTTGATCCCATTGTGAGCAATGTCTTGCGAGACATGCGGGAGCGGCTGGCGCCCCTGCTCTTTCAAAGCTGGCACCGCGGCGAAGAACCGCGCAAGACCAACAGCTGAGCCAAACGCGCGCCTTCCTTCGGTTACAGATCCTAATGACATCGCCGCAGCTTCTAACAACCGCCCCGCGGTATCGGAAACGTATGTCTCAAGCGCAGCCCAATTTTCAAAGGGATCACGATAGATATCCCATTGCCGTGCAACCACGGCTTGATCCAGCATCTTCGCCGCTTCAGGCGTCAGAACCTCGGACAGGGGCGTTGTAACTTCATGCCTACGCACAGACGCGCCAGTTGCAATCTCTTCAAGAGCATCGCGCCACCATTGCAGGCGCATTTCAGCAATCATTGCTTCTTGAGTAACCCACGGCGCGCGCGACACTTCGGCGTTCATGGCGTAAATCGGCATCAGTACCCGCCGCGCAGGCAAAGGCACCGCCATCGCAGCTGCAAAGCGCTCTGGGTCAGCTGTTTCAACGATACGAGCGCATGCTTCAAACGACATCAGCAGTCCTTTTCTGGCTCACCAACCCGTGGAGAAAAGAGCCGTAGCCGTCTCATGCTTGCGCTCTATCACGGATCAGCTTCCAGCGGATCGCATCTAAGAGCGCCGCAAAGGACGCATCAACTATATTCGGGCTGACCCCGACAGTAGACCAACGTCTGCCCTGCCCGTCTTCACTATCGATTATCACACGGGTCACGGCTTCGGTGCCGCCATCTGTGATGCGCACCTTAAAGTCCACAAGACGCATATCGTCGATATAATCTTGGTATGGGCCAAGATCCTTGGCCAAAGCTTTGGACAAAGCATTGACCGGTCCGCGATCGGAACCGGTTTCGTCATAGCTTTCTGACACACTCAGCTTTTTCTGATCCCCGATCTTCACGACAACAACCGCTTCGGACACGTTGACCATCTTGTTATATTTGTTTTTCCGGCGTTCAACGGTCACTCGATAGCGCTTAACGTCAAAAAAGCTTGGCTTTTGACCCAACACGTCGCGCGCCATCAATTCAAACGAGGCCTGTGCGGTGTCATAAGCGTACCCCGAGGCTTCACGGTTTTTGATTTCCTCGAGGATGCGCCCGAGAGCTGGGTCGTCGTTTGCAACATCAATCCCCGCATCCGCCAGCCGCTTTTTCAAATTTGAACGCCCAGCCTGATTGGACATAGGCACAACGCGCTCATTGCCGACCACAGCCGGTTCAATATGTTCATAGGTGCTCGGATCTTTGAGAAGCGCCGAAACATGCAAACCCGCCTTATGAGCAAAAGCTGACGCGCCCACGTAGGGACGGTGGCGCAGAGGCACGCGATTTAGAATGTCATCAAGCTGACGCGAAATGCGGGTCAAACCTTCCAAAGCCTCTTCCGTGACACTTGTTTCGAACCGGCTACGGAATGGCTCTTTAAGCACAAGGGATGGGATGATCGATGTCAGCGATGCATTCCCGCAGCGTTCCCCCAAACCATTAAGCGTGCCTTGTATCTGACGCGCGCCGGCCAAAACCGCCGCGAGACTGCCTGCGACCGCCGTATCGGTATCATTATGGGTGTGGATGCCTAGATTTGCGCCGGGGATGCCGCTCTCTATCACCTCGGCGGTGATACGGCCAATCTCTTCAGGCAACGTGCCGCCATTTGTATCACACAAAACGACCCAGCGCGCGCCTGCGTCAAGCGCAGCCTGCAAGCAAGACAGGGCATAACTTGGGTTATCTCGGTAGCCATCAAAGAAGTGCTCGGCGTCAAACAGCGCCTCGCGGCCAGACGCCACAATATGCGCCATCGACGCGCGGATATTCTCGGCGTTTTCCTCGAGCGTTATACCAAGTGCTGCGGTGACGTGATAGTCGTGGGATTTTCCAACAAGACAAACGGTTCCGGTACCGGCGTTCATCACTGCGCCAAGCACATCATCGTTTTCAGCTGAGCGGCCAGACCGTTTGGTCATGCCAAAAGCAGTAAACCTTGCGCGCGTTTTGGGAGGTGCTTCGAAGAACTCGCTATCTGTTGGGTTTGCACCGGGCCAACCGCCCTCGATGTAATCTACCCCAAGCTCATCCAAAGCTGCTGCAATTAGGTGTTTTTCAGAGGTCGAAAACTGCACCCCCTGCGTTTGCTGCCCGTCGCGGAGAGTTGTATCGAAAATGTAGAGCCGCTCTTTCACTTGATGTCCTCCAGCTTGCTCGCATCAAACCCCGCTCCAGCAAGCAATTCGATCCCGCTTTTGGACATGCGCACCTCTACCCCCGCTGCTGTCAGCTCGGATTTCAGTCGATCCACTTTGACAAAGTCTTTGGTTTGCATCGCGGTTGCACGTGCAGTCGCAAGCAATTCCGCAAATCCGGAAAGATCCACATCCGGCACGGCTTCCCAGCCACTTAAATCATCAGTCAAAAGACCAAGCATCTGCGCCGATGCCGCAAGTGTTGCGCCATCGCCTTGGCCTGCCAGCTTGTGCAACTCAGCAATGGCACCGGGAGTGTTCAAATTATCAGCCAAAGCATCAATCACGACTTGAGAGATTTCACCATCCGGTTGGGCAAGCCCACGCCATTTACGAAGTACCGCTTCTGCCTCAGACCGCTTGCGCTCTGTCCAGTCCATTGGCTTGGAATAGTGTGTCCCCATGAAAACCATGCGGATCACTTCGCCAGCGACGCCCTGATCCAAAAGATCGCGCACAGTAAAGAAGTTGCCCAAAGACTTGGACATCTTCTTGCCCTCGACCTGCAACATCTCGTTATGGACCCAATAGCGTGCAAACGCATGGCCAGCGCAGCGGCTTTGTGCGATTTCATTTTCATGGTGCGGGAATTGCAGATCGTTGCCGCCGCCATGAATATCAAACGTGTCTCCAAGCAAATCTGCAGCCATTGCAGAGCATTCAATATGCCAACCTGGGCGCCCTCTGCCCCAGGGGCTATCCCATCCCGGCACATCGTCTGATGAAGGCTTCCATAGAACAAAGTCCATCGGATCGCGCTTATAGGGCGCAATTTCGACGCGAGCGCCTGCGATCATGTCTTTAGTCGACCGTCCCGAAAGCGCGCCATATTCGGCATAGCTATCTACAGAAAACAACACATGCCCCTGCGCTTCGTAGGCATGGCCGCCTGCAACTAGTTTCTCAATGAACGTGATCATTTGCGCGATATATGCTGTTGCTCGCGGCATATGCGTTGGTTCCAGAGTGCCAAGCGCCGTCATATCTTCAATGTACCACTTGATCGTCTCAGACGTGATCTCGGAAATGCTGCGCCCGGTTTGCGCAGCACGGTCATTTATCTTGTCCTCAACATCAGTGAAATTGCGCACATATGTTACGGCGTTTTCCCCATATACGTGGCGCAAGAGGCGGAAAAGGAGGTCAAAAACGATGACGGGCCGCGCATTCCCAATATGTGCTCTGTCATAGACGGTTGGCCCACAAACATACATCCGCACATTTTGCGAATCGATCGGCTCAAAGACCTCTTTGCGGCGTGTATTTGTGTTGGTCAGGTGGAGTATTGTCATGTGTCACACATCTCTGGAGTGGCCAGCGGTAGCCAAATTGGGCTGAAGGGCGAAAGCGGATCAGCGACAGAGGCAGGTGATAATCAACATACTGCTGCGATATCAGGCAAAGCAGCGCTCGCCAAGCCCTTCGTTTGATGTCACACTTGTGCTATGGACAGAGACGCAACTGATACGATCTGCGCATCACTTCCCGGTGCGACTTGGGCTGATCCTTCCGATGGCAGCTTGGGCGCGTGGAAGGTTGGTGGAAAGATGTTTGCGTACCTTGGCGCAAAAGCCGAAGGCGTCAGCGTAAAAACTCCCAGCATCGAGGACGCATCACTTCTGATTGAAATGGGACGGGCCGAGCGCGCACCATACTTTCACAGGTCCTGGGTACGTGTGGATTTCCGCATGATTTCAGAAGATGAATTGCGCGACCGTATCGAAACGAGCTACGCCATTATTCGGACCAGTCTTACAAAAAAAATTCAGGCAACCTTGGGATCATTCCCTGCTTGACATGAACCGTTTCCTCGCTGACCTGTGCGGCATGAAACTTTCGAATACTCTTACTCAAATCAATGGCGATGGCGATGACGGTTGGGGCCTGTTTAATGAGGCTCGGAGACGAATGGCAGCAGGCGCACCGATCCAAGAGCTAACCATTGGTGAGCATGATATCAGAACACATCAGAGCATTCTTGACGCAATGCATATTTCGGCCAGTAACGGCCATACAGGGTATGCTGAGATACCGGGCATTCAGCCGCTCCGCGAGGCCGTTGCCCGTAGAATGGAAGACCGCACGGGCGTGCGAACAACGCCGGACAACGTTCTGATAACACCGGGCGGGCAGTCCGCACTCTTTGCGGCACATAGGGCGGCTCTCGATTCTGGCGATACCGGGCTTTATCTAGACCCGCACTACACGACCTACCCCGGTACGATCCGTGCAATTGGTGCAATTGCAAAGCCGATTTTTTGCCATTCAATCAATGAATTTCAGCCGCAGGCAACAGATATTCGAGCGGCCTCAAACGGTGCGCGTAGTCTGTTGATCAATTCTCCAAACAACCCCACCGGCGTCGTTTACACCGAAGATACTATAAATGGCATTGCCGATGCAGTGCGGGATGCCGACCTATGGCTGATCTCGGACGAGGTTTATGACACTCAAATTTGGGAAGGATCGCATATCAGCCCGCGCGCACTTCCCGGAATGGTTGATCGCACGCTCGTCGTTGGGTCCATGTCAAAAAGCCACGCCATGACGGGGAGCCGTGTTGGGTGGATCGTTGGCCCGGAGATAGTTATCGAGCATTTGATCAACCTTTCCACAAACACCACTTATGGCGTGCCTGGCTATATTCAGGACGCTGCCTTGTTTGCGTTGGACCAAGGTTCTGCGCTTGAACAGGAGGTCGCCGCACCATTTGAGCGCCGCCGACGTACGGCAAAGACGCTTATCAAGAGACAGAACACCGTCGCACTCGTACCGTCCGGTGGAGCAATGTACCTTATGTTGGACATAAGGCAGACAGGGCTCAGCGGAATAGCTTTTGCGCAAAGCTTGCTTGATGTCGAAGAGATAGCAGTAATGCCAGGCGAGAGTTTCGGGTCGAGCGCTGCAGGGCATGTGCGGGTTGCTATGACGCTCGAGGACAAAGCATTTGAACAAGCGCTCACGCGGGTTTTGGCCCATGCCGGGCGTCTTTCAGGCTAAACTCCGTCCAAGAGGTCTGTCGCGAATGGGCGCTATGGTCGTTTTTTGACCAGATGAACTCGATTCTTGCTGCATCATTGTGCGTATGTTGGCTCAAGGTTTCACGTCCTGGTCTTGGCGAATTGCCCTGACATTGCGCACCATCGGTGCAAAGCGAGGCCGCGCGGCGCGTGGACGGCCCGGAGCGATTTGATCGCCCCTATCCTGACAGACAACAAAAAATAGGCCACCCTATGACTGACCAAACACCCATTCGCCCGACGCGATCTGGAGGCCGTGCTGCAAGACGCGCCGCACGAGCAGCCCCCCTCGCCCAAGATTTGCGCCCGATCCGCGCCGGCATGACGGGCGGCACCTACAAACCCCTATCTGATGCGCAGATCACGCGGATCCACGAGGCAGCATTGCAATGCCTTGAAGAAATCGGATTGGCGGACGCACCGCAGTCTGGGATTGATGCAATGGTTGGTGCCGGTGCAATCCTTGGAGATGATGGGCGGTTGCGTTACCCGCGTTCGGTTGTTGAAGATGCTTTAGCTAAGGCCGCGCGCGATCTCACGCTACATGGCCGTGACACGGCCTATGACATGGATCTGAGTGGTACGCGCGTTCATTACGGCACCGCGGGTGCTGCGGTTCATATGGTCGACATCCGCAACAACAATTATCGCGAAAGTACCGTTCAAGATCTGCATGACGCAGCTAAAATCGTTGAGGGTTTGGACAACATCCACTTTTTGCAACGCCCGATGGTTTGTCGTGACATCACCAATAACCGCGAGCTGGATTACAACACCATTTACGCGACCGCGACGGGCACAAAAAAACACATCGGCACAAGTTTCTCCGAGCCGCAACATGTGCCGGATGCCCTTGAAATGCTTCATATGATCGCTGGCAATGAGGAGGCTTGGCGCGAACGACCGTTTATGTCCAATTCAAACTGCTTTGTTGTCCCGCCGATGAAGTTCGCAACTGAAAGCTGTGAAGTCATGGAGGCTTGTATTCGAGGCGGCATGCCGATCTTGCTTCTTTCGGCGGGAATGGCCGGTGCTACAGCGCCATCAACGCTTGCTGGTGCAATCGTACAAGCAACTGCCGAGTGTTTGGCTGGGTTGGTCTATGTAAACGCCATTGCGCCCGGCCATCCCGCGATTATGGGAACATGGCCTTTCGGGCTTGATTTGCGCACAGGGGCTATGTCCATTGGATCCGGCGAACAAGCCTTGCTCACCTCGGGCTGCGCGCAGATGCATCAATTCTATGGCTTGTCTGGAGGGGCCGCTGCGGGCGCTTCAGACAGCAAATTGCCAGACATGCAGGCCGGATGGGAGCAAATGTGCTCTAACGTTACTGCGGGACTGTCTGGGGTAAATTTGGTTTACGAAGCTGCAGGGATGCACGCATCACTTCTTGGGTTTTGCCATGAAAGTCTGATTTTAGGTGATGATCTTTTGGGGCAAGCCATGCGTTGCGTCCGAGGCATTGAAGTGACGGAAGATAGCGTTGCAGTTGAAACCATTCGAGAGGCCGTATTAGGCGCAGACGGGACCGGAGGTGTCGGCCACTACCTTGGCACCGACCAAACGCTAACTCTTATGCAACGTGACTTCGTCTATCCAGCAATGGGTGATCGGACCTCCCCTAAAGAATGGGAAGAAAACGGTAAGCCCGATCTGATCGAAAAAGCGATCGCCCGCAAAGAAGAAATGTTGGCCGAGGTTTCCCGGGCCGTGCTGGATCCGGCTACAGACAAGGCTATTAGAGAGCGATTCAACATTCACTTGCCCGGTTGATTCAACTGCGTTTAGCTCCACCGCAAACAGTTAGGGAGCCGACCAAATGGAGCTAAGCAAAGCCAAGATCATTGTAACCGGAGGCGCTTCAGGCCTTGGAGCAGCAACTGCCGCGCATCTACTTGAAAGGTCCGCGCACGTCACAATATTGGACCGCGATCCAATAGGCGCAGAAATAGCAGCCTCAATTGGTGCGCGCTTTGAGCAAACCGATGTAACATCCGAAGCGTCTGCCGCCCGTGCCATAAAGGCCGCAGCTCAGGCCATGGGCGGTTTAACCACTGCGATCAACTGCGCTGGCATCGCAACGGCAGAACGCACGCTCGGTAGAAATGGACCGCACGGATTGGACAGCTTCCGAAGAACCATTGATATCAACCTAATCGGAAGCTTTAATATTTCACGATTAAGCGCGGAAATAATGTCATTAAATGACGATCAAGAAGAGCGTGGCGTCATCATCAATACAGCGTCGGTTGCGGCCTTTGACGGGCAAAAAGGGCAAGCCGCTTATGCAGCGTCCAAAGGTGGGATCGCAGCGCTTTCCCTCCCTATGGCGCGCGATCTTGCCACGATGGGTATTCGGGCAATGGCAATTGCTCCGGGCATTTTCCGAACGCCCATGCTTGAGTCTCTCGGGCAGGAGGTAATGGATGGGCTGGCCAAAGACGTGACCTTTCCCAAGCGGCTTGGCGACCCCATTGAATACGCACGCCTTGCTGCGTTTATCATCGAAAGCCCCTATCTGAATGGGACAACTATCCGGCTAGATGGCGCTTTGCGCATGCCATAGGCCTGTTTCGACCCCGCACAGGCTAGGCGAGAGGTCGGTAGGCCCACCTAAGATGGGCTGGCGACTTCCGCTTTTTCTTCCAAAGCCATCCACTCTTCTTCCGCGTCCGACAGTGTCGAATGACGCTCTACAAGTGCATCAGTGGCCTTTTGGAATTTCAAGGGCGCTTCAGTAAACAAATTCGGCTGACCAAGAAACTCTTCCAGCTTTGCAATCTCTGCGCCAAGCCTCTCAATCTCAGCGGGTAGTTCTTCCAAGCGGTGTTTTTCCGTAAAACTTAACCCATCAGACGGAGCAGATGTCTTGCCGGCCTTCGCCTTGGCGCTCGATTTTGCCGGCGTGTCCATCACAGCCAGCGCTTTGGGCTTTTGAGATTGGTAGTCACTCCAACCGCCTGCGTAAACGGTCAGGTTGCCTTTGCCTTCGAATGCCACTGTTGCGGTTGCAACTCGATCAAGAAAATCACGGTCATGGCTCACAATAAGCGCAGTACCCGCATATTCGCCCAAGATATCCTGCAATAGATCCAGCGTTTCTACGTCAAAATCATTTGTTGGTTCGTCAAGGATCAACAGATTGGATTCACGAGCCATAAGTTTGGCCAATAAAAGCCGCGCACGTTCGCCGCCAGACAATGACCGCACCGGCGCGCGGGCCTGCGCGTCATCGAACAGAAATTCTTTAAGGTAGCCCACAACATGCTTTGGGTTGCCGCGCACCATGACCTGATCCGCATTGCCGGAAACGCGTAACCCAGGTGCGCTTGTCATCGCTTCCCAAAGTGTAAGATCTGGGTCGATCTGCGCACGACCTTGGTCAAACACAGCAATGTCCAGCTTGGTGCCCAGCTTCACGCGCCCCTGATCCGGCTCAGCTTCCCCCGTTAGCATCTTTAGCAAGGTCGTTTTACCCACGCCATTCGGGCCGAC
>CALKJA010000191.1 GCA_937995865.1 uncultured Paracoccaceae bacterium
ATTTCTTGACAAAATCTGAATGACACGGATAGGGTAACCCTATCCGTGTCAAAGGAATGTGGTTGACGAAATTGTTGTGTGAAGTGCTTCACTCCAGATTTCTCAATCCCGTTTGACAGCCACCCGCCTCGCCTCTAAGGACAAGCTTCAATTTACACGGGCGGCGAGTCAGTTTGATTCCTGCGGCCCTCAATACCGGAGAGACTGCGATGAAACGCACGTTCCAACCTTCCAATCTGGTGCGCAAGCGCCGCCACGGCTTTCGTTCGCGTATGGCGACAAAAGCAGGCCGTAAGATCCTGAACGCCCGCCGCGCACGCGGTCGGAAATCGCTCAGCGCTTAAGGCTCATGTGCTTGGGCCGGATATGGCCCCCGGCGGTTGCCGGATTGAGGCCCTGCATTCGCGGGGCCTTTTGTTGTGACTGAGCGGCAACCCCTAACCGTTTTGACAAAGCGCGCGGATTTCTTGCGCGCCGCGCGGGCGCGCCGGCAAGGAGCCAAGGGTTTACACCTACAAGCGCGCGAACGCAGTCCTGAAGAGCCAAGCGAAACGCCGATCCGCGTGGGCTATACATGCTCCAAGAAAGTTGGGAATGCTGTGGCGCGCAATCGTGCCAAACGCCGCTTGCGCGAGGCCGCCCGTGAGGTTTTGGGCCGCGAGGGCCGTGAAGGCTGGGACTATGTTCTTGTTGGCCGTCATCAAGACACCGTAGCACGGCCTTGGGCCGATCTTCTTGCCGATCTTCGATACACTGTGCGCAAGGTGCACAGTGCATGACCCCTTTGGCCCATATTTTCGCCCTCCCCGTGCGCGCTTACCGGCTAATCTTTTCGCCTTGGGTTGGGTTTAACTGCCGCTATCAGCCCACCTGTTCGGCCTATGCACTTGAGGCGTTGGAAACGCATGGCGCGATCAAAGGCGCATGGTTAGCCGCGCGGCGCGTTGGGCGCTGCCATCCCCTTGGCGGCTCGGGAATTGATAACGTCCCGCCAAAATAGCTATTTTTCGAACGTGATCACCACCTGCCCGATGTCGACGCCAAAACGCTTCATATAGGCAATATTTAGCAGCCGATCCTCAGACAAAAGCCACATCCAATCGTCAAAAGTGACCTTGAGCGTCTCGGTTTCGCCCTGCGCACTAACGATGGGAAGATCGATAGTGTAGCGCCAGTTAAACGTATCACCTCGCTCTTCGCCAGTGGCCACACCTTCAACCCCCGGCGCGGTGCCTTGCCAAGTATCGGCGCCGGTTTTGAGCAAAGACCAGACGCGTTGCTCTGTCGCGCCGTCCTCGTACAGGAAATCTTCCATCAGGGTCAGCGTCTGCCCATCCCATGTGCTGCTTATCTCCACCTCAAATCGGCGGCGCACCGTGCCAAAGATATCTTGGAATTGGCCGTACGCGACCACGTCAGCGTCAAAGAATTCCTCAAGGTTAAGCTGCCGGTCGCTGAGTTTGGGGTCATTCAGCGCCGGCTTGCCCGTGCAGGCGGTAAGGGTAAGGACAAGTAGAAGGGCGAGATATCGCATGGCGTGACTCCTTTTGTACTTTTACGCAGCCCGCGCCCCATTGGATTGCACGCGGCGGCGTGGCATACCGCACCTATGCTTGATGATGCCGACGACATTCACCCGCTTTTTTATGGCGCGCCCAAGACCACGGAGTTCAAAAAGCTCCGCAAACGGATCGTGCGCGACACCCGTGAGGCAATCGAACAATATGGTATGATCGAAAAAGGCACACGCTGGCTTGTTTGCCTGTCTGGCGGGAAAGACAGCTACACGCTTTTGGCTGTGCTCAAAGAGCTTCAATGGCGCGGTTTGCTTCCAGTTGATATCCTTGCCTGCAATCTGGATCAGGGGCAGCCGGGCTTTCCAGCGACCGTGTTACCAGAGTTCCTTGCGAAAATGGGCGTTGAGCACCGCATCGAGTATCAAGACACCTATTCTATCGTGATGGACAAAGTGCCAGCTGGCCGCACGTTTTGCGCGCTATGCTCGCGTTTGCGGCGCGGGAACCTTTATCGCATTGCGCGCGAGGAAGGCTGCAGCGCGGTTGTACTTGGCCACCACCGCGACGATATCCTTGAGACGTTCTTTATGAACCTGTTTCACGGATCGCGCTTGGCCACGATGCCACCCAAGCTTGTGAATGAAGAGGGCGATCTTTTTGTGTACCGGCCTTTGGCCCATGTTGCAGAAGCCGATTGTGAGACGTTCGCTAGGGCCATGAACTATCCCATCATTCCGTGTGATCTCTGCGGATCTCAAGACGGGCTGCAACGCCAGCAAGTCAAACAACTTTTGGATGGTTGGGAAGCAAATCATCCCGGTCGTCGACAAAAAATGTTCCGAGCATTGATGAACACGCGGCCTTCCCACCTGCTGGACCCGGCGCTCTTTGATTTTGCCGGGCTTACACGCAAGGATTGAAAAATCTGCGTCTGCCCACGTTTTATTAATCCGACTCTCCGATGGTGCATGTAACGCGGCTGTAATTTTGGTGGCCGCCGAACAGCTGTAGGAGTGTCGTAATATGATGGCCGGGGTCAAAGGTGTGTTTCTCCCTGTTTTGCGCAAAGCGTCGAACATGCCGAAAATTCTTACAGGGGCCCAAGCACTCGCTTTTCTGCCTGCTATATCACTGGCCAGTTTTTGGTTTGGTGGTGAGCTTGCATTGATCGTGACCGCTCTCGCTGTCCCACTTAGCATTTCGCTTTTGGGACTCTATAGCAAACACACCCCTACGGCATTGGACGGCGCGGCGATGTTGACCGATGTCAATTTGCGCAACCAACTGATCCAGGCACTTGATCAAAGCCTTTTGGCACCCACGGCGATAAGCAGAACATCCGTCTGTTTCGCAATCGAACTGGATGAATTTAAGTCTATTGAAGAACGGTACGGGCGCAAGGCGGGGGATCAGGTTCTGGCCAAAACGGCCGAACGAATTGCGGATGCTTTGCGCGACTATGATGTGATCGCTCGGGTGGACCCGGCCACTTTTGCTGTTGCGATGGCTCCAATGCGCCATTGTGATCTAGAGGTGGCGATTCAGATGTCTGGGCGCCTCCAAGAAGCGATTGAAATGCCTGTTTCGATTGATGCAACAAGCATATATATCAGCTCGTCTATCGGCTTTTGCCTTTCGACACGCGCCCCCGCCGAAAGGGGCGAGGCCATGCTCGACGCCGCCTTGGTCGCAATGGTTGAAGCCCGCCGTAACGGCCCATCTGCCATTCGCGCGTTCACGCCTGAAATGCGCGCGCGGATCGAAGCCCGGCATTGCATGATTGAAGAAGTTGCAGGCGCATTGGATAGCGGCGACATTCACCCGTGGTTTCAACCGCAAGTCAGTACAGAGACCGGACGCATTACTGGTTTTGAGGCGTTGGCCCGCTGGAAACACGCGCAACGCGGCCTTGTCTCTCCGGCGGAGTTTCTTCCGGCGATTGAGCAGGCCGGGATGATGGAACGGCTGGGTGAAGCGATGCTGTATCACGCGCTTACAGCGCTCAAAGCTTGGGATAGTGCGGGCGTTGCTGTGCCAACGGTGGGTGTGAACTTTTCGCCTGATGAGCTGCGCAATCCGAAACTTGTAGAGAAAATCAAATGGGAACTGGATCGATTTGAGGTTGAGCCGGGCCGTCTGAGTATCGAAGTTTTGGAGAGTGTGGTTGCGAATTCCGACGATGACGTTGTGACCAGAAACATTGCCGGGCTTTCACAACTTGGGTGCCTGATTGACCTTGATGATTTCGGCACCGGGCATGCGTCTATCTCATCTATCCGCCGTTTCGCCGTCAGCCGGATCAAAATCGACCGATCCTTTGTGATGAAGGTCGACGAAGACCCTGAGCAGCAGCGAATGATTGCCGCAATCCTGATGATGGCAGAACGGCTTGGCCTTGAAACACTTGCCGAGGGCGTTGAATCTCTTGGCGAACACTCAGTTCTGTCTCAACTTGGTTGTGGTCATGTGCAAGGCTATGGATTGGCGCGGCCCATGCCATTTAGCGACACAATCGGTTGGATAGATCGGCACGAACAAAAGCTGGCCGGCGCAAGTAGCGCCACACGCCGCGCGGCCTCTTAGCATCTCAAAAAGCCCGCTCCCTTCGGCAGTATTTGCGCCACACCACATTCGATCTTTGCTCCCTCGGCATATCAATTGGTGGCATGCTTGAACGTTCACCGGCTCTGTGCTCGGGGCTGTCTATGATTTTGCGCTGCGGCTCAACAGCAACGGCGTAGCGCAAAGCCAGCAAGCTCCCATACCATAACCTGTGTGAAAGGGGCTTTCTGCTTGACCTCATCGGCCCGGACGGGTTGAACCTGCACAACTAATTTGACGCAGATTCACAGGTGGGCCGCGGCTTATGGATGACCAAAATAAGAACCTTTTGATGGCTACTGGCCTAAGCTTTGTCATTCTTTTGGTCTGGATGGTCTTTTTCGCTCCGGAACCGCCGGAACCCTCGCCCAGCGCTGATTCTGCAACGACGACCGTCGATGGCACTACCGCGCTTCCTACCGCCGCGTCTCAGGCAACAACGCCAGGATCCGTTGCGACACCCGCAGAAGTGCGCACCGAAGCCTTGGCAAACGCGCCGCGAATTCCGATCTCGACCAGTCGGATCGAAGGCTCGATCTCTTTGCTGGGCGGCCGTATCGATGACCTTCGGCTGCGCGACTACCGCGAAACCCTCGATGAAGACGCCGATATTGTGACGCTGCTCTCACCGGAAGGCGCTCCTAATGCTTATTATGCGGCGCATGGCTGGGCGCAGGGCGCGGGCCTTACTCCTCAAGATGTTCCCGGCCCCAATACCACATGGTCTTTGACGAGCGGTGAAGAGCTTTCTGTTGGCAACCCGATCACGCTGAGCTGGGACAGCCCGGCGGGTCTTACATTTCAAAAGACCATTTCGGTTGATGAAAACTATATGTTTAGCGTCGAGCAATCTGTCGCAAACTCTACCGACGGGGCCGTGCGGCTTGCCCCTTATGGTTTGATCCGCCGCCACGGCATCCCTGAGGATCTTAAGGGCTTTTTCATCCTGCACGAAGGCCTGATCCGCATGACGGATGGCGAGCTTAGTGAAGTGAATTACGACGATCTCGTCGATCTTGAAGTGGACGGCGAAAACCGTTCCTCCTCACGGAATATGCGTGTCACCGAAAACGGCTGGATTGGCTTTACCGATCACTTTTGGATGACCACACTGGTGCCTGCCCCCGGAACCGCGTTCACTTCAACGGCGCAGATGTCAGAAAATTCGGGCATCATGCAGGCGCTTACACTTTATAGCACGCAAGACCTTGCGCCGGGCGCAACCATCTCGGCCTCTGCCCAGTTCTTTGCAGGTGCAAAGGAGTGGGAGGCAATCCGCAGCTACCAAAACGCAGGTGGAATCGAAGGCTTTATCGATAGCATCGATTGGGGGTGGTTCTTCTTTTTGACCAAGCCAATCTTCGCCCTTCTGCACTGGCTAAACGCAGCCATCGGCAACATGGGCTGGTCGATTATTGCCCTGACGCTGGTTATCAAAGCGGTCCTTTTCCCATTGGCCTACCGCTCCTACTCCTCGATGGCGCGCATGAAAGAGCTGCAGCCTGAAATGGAGAAACTCAAGGAAGCCGCCGGCGAAGATCGCGAGAAAATGCAAAAGGGCATGATGGAGCTCTACAAGAAGAACAAGGTGAATCCCGCCGCAGGCTGTTTGCCGATTGTGATGCAGATCCCAATCTTCTTCTCGCTGTATAAGGTGATCTTTGTCACGCTCGAGCTGCGCCATGCTAATTGGTTTGGCCCGTTCAAAGATCTATCCGCGCCTGACCCAACTTCGCTGCTTAATCTCTTCGGTTTGCTTCCCAACGCTGGGCCCGAAGCCGGTTCGATCATGGCGCTTGTTTTCCTTGGCATTCTGCCGCTGCTGCTGGGTATCTCCATGTGGCTGCAACAAAAGTTGAACCCGGCGCCCACCGATCCGACGCAAGCGATGATCTTTGCGTGGATGCCTTGGGTGTTCATGTTCATGCTTGGCAGCTTTGCGTCTGGCCTTGTAGTTTACTGGATCGCAAACAACGTGATTACGTTTGCTCAGCAATACTCAATCATGCGCATTCAAGGCGTTAAGCCGGATGTCTTTGGCAACATTCGTGCAAGCTTTAAGCGCGCGACTGCGTCAAAGGACGACGCAAAGTAGATGGGTGCAAAGATCACCGTCGCTCAGCTTTGGCGCTACCCCGTCAAAGCACATGGAGCCGAAGCATTGAAGCGTGTGACGCTGGCCGCCGGGCAGACGGTTCCGTGGGATCGGGTGTGGGCTGTGGCGCATGAGGCCGCAGAGATCGCAAAAGGCCCTGACGGTGCGGAATGGGCGTCTTGCAGGAACTTCGCGCGCGGTGCGGGCTCACCTGCATTGATGGCCATCAAATCCAAACTGGATGAGGCGACGGGGCAACTCACTCTCACCCATCCCGACCTTGAAACCATCACACTCAGCCCAGACGCCGACGGCGCGCGCTTGGTTGAATGGGCCACACCATTGGTGCCGGACGGCCGGGCACAACCGGCCGAAGTGATCCGCGCCGCGGGCGCCGGGATGACCGACACAGATTTTGCCTCAATCTCGGTGCTTGGCTTGTCTTCGTTGCGGGCATTGTCACAAAAAGCCGGGCTAACCCTTGATCCGTTGCGTTTTCGCGGGAACATTTGGTTGGATGGCACCGGCCCTTGGGAAGAATTTGAGTGGGTCGGCCGCACCCTGAAAGTGGGGAGCGCAGAGTTGCGGATCGAAGAGCGTATCACACGCTGTATGGCAACCACAGCGAACCCGGCGACAGGCAAAAGAGATGCCGCGACCCTAGACGCATTGCAAGACGGATGGGACCATCGCGATTTCGGTGTATACGGCGTTGTAACCTGCGGCGGCGACGTATCTATCGGCGACACGCTGGAGGTGATTTGATGCAGCTACCTTTTCCTGTTGTGGAAATCGACGACCCAGAAACGCTGGAAACCGGGCGCAAACTCTTTGCCGGACAGACCGAATTCCTCAAAGGCGTTG
This sequence comes from uncultured Paracoccaceae bacterium, assembly GCA_937995865.1. Classification (GTDB taxonomy): domain Bacteria; phylum Pseudomonadota; class Alphaproteobacteria; order Rhodobacterales; family Rhodobacteraceae; genus Shimia_B. The sequence goes on from CALKJA010000191.1 coordinate 7,078, forward strand.
TGGCCATGGACGGTATGCCCCCGGCTGACCGGATTGAGGTGTGCTTTGCAGGGCGCTCCAATGTGGGCAAAAGTTCTTTGATCAATGCCCTAACCGGCCGCAAAGGGATTGCGCGGGCCTCTAACACGCCGGGACGTACGCAAGAGATTAACTTCTTTACTCTAAATGATCGCTATCTTGTTGACCTGCCGGGCTATGGATTTGCCAATGCGCCCGTTGAAGTGGTGGCCAAATGGCAGCGGCTCCTTAAGTCCTACCTCGCAGGCCGACAAAACCTGCGCCGCGCGTTTGTACTGATCGACAGCCGCCATGGCGTAAAGCCGGTGGACGAGGAAATCATGGCGCTTTTGAACAGCTCCGCCGTCACGTTTCAGGTGGTGCTGACCAAAGTGGATAAGAACAAGCCCGGTCAAACAGACAAGATCCTTGACCAAGTGCGCGGCAAACTGGCCAAACACCCGGCGGCCTTCCCTGAGTTGGTGCTAACCTCCTCAGAAAAAGGTGATGGTATTCCTGAACTTCGCGCAACGATCGCCGATATCGGCTAAGGTTTTTGCAAAAGCCTTGGCAAATGCCTTGCAAGGAATTTTCGCCCGTTAGACATGCTGCCCGGCGTTTACTTCGATCTCGGTCCCTGTGACATAGCTTGACTGCCCCGAGCACAAGAACCAAATCACATCCGCCACCTCTGACGGTTGCCCAAGCCGGCGCAGCGGCAGACCATCCACAATCTTGTCCGTTCCCGGAGAAAGGATGGATGTTTCCACCTCTCCCGGTGCAATCGCATTCACACGCACACCGAGCGGTCCAAAATCATGTGCCATCTCACGCGTCAAAGCCGACAGCGCAGCCTTAGACGTAGAATAAGCCGCCCCTGCAAACGGATGTACGCGCGCACCCGCGATTGAGGTTACATTCACGACCGCGCCTTTGGCCTTGGCCAGCTCATCCTTGAGACCGCGCGCAAGGATCACCGATGAGAAGAAATTGACATGAAACACGTGCCCCCAAGTTCGGAGGTCAGTGTCGAGTGTGTTGAGCCGTGCGCCATCCTCCCCTTTGGGAGAAACGCCTGCATTGTTCACCAAAGCATCAAGCGATCCGCCAACCTTTTCCCGCACCTCTTCGATGGCGCGGATGGTTTGCTTGGGGTCAGCCAGATCAACCTGAATATGATTGTCCGCACCGCCCGGCCAAGGGCAGCGATCATCAAAGGCCATCCGCGAGCAGGTCAGCACACGCCACCCTTCTGCTGAGAACCGCTTAACGGTTGCATGGCCAATTCCACGGCTGGCACCGGTGAGCAGAAGTGTCTTTTGCGTGCCCGCCATGATCTATCCTTTTCACGGGCACGCTAGCACGCTTGGCAATCTGCGGGTAGCGCGCTAGTCAGGCGCCATGAAAACACGGGATGACATGAACAGAGACTGGATCGCCACCGCCCGCACGCTCAGCCAAGCGCTGCCATATCTTCAGCGCTACGACGATGCCATCGTCGTGATCAAATTTGGCGGGCACGCGATGGGCTCGGACGAAGCGATGGAGACCTTTGCGCGCGATGTGGTGCTGATGCAGCAGGTGGGCGTTAATCCGGTCGTCGTGCATGGCGGCGGCCCGATGATCAACGAGATGTTGGGCAAACTGGGTGTGAAATCCGAGTTTGTAAACGGCAAGCGGGTCACGGACCAAGCAACCGTTGAGGTTGTTGAAATGGTGCTGTCCGGCGCTGTGAACAAGCGCATCGTCCAAGCAATCAACGCGCAGGGTGGCCGCGCTGTCGGCCTGTCCGGGAAAGATGCAAACCTGATCACCTGTGACCCCGCCGATCCCGCACTTGGGCTGGTCGGTGACCCAACTGAGATTGACACAACCGTTCTTCGCACCCTGTTTGACGCCGATACTATCCCGGTTATCGCCCCGCTGGGTGTGGGCCGGAACGGTGAGACGATGAACATCAATGGCGATACAGCCGCAGGCGCGATTGCCGCCGCGCTGACCGCAGATCGGCTTTTGCTGCTGACGGATGTGGCCGGGGTGAAAAACAGCTTAGGCGACGTGATGACTGATCTCACAACCAGTCAGATCGTCGAATTTACAGCGGAGGGGACTATCGCCGGCGGGATGATTCCTAAGACCGAAACCTGTGTTGCAGCGCTCGAAGGCGGCGTGCGGGCGGTGGTTATCCTTGACGGGAGGGCGCCGAATGCCTGCCTGTTGGAGCTATTTACCGAGCATGGCGCAGGTACCTTGATCCGCAAGGGGTGAGCCACCTCACCCTGCTTGTACGCGGCACACGCAAAAACGTGACCCGGATGCCTCTTTGCGCCGTTGCGCAAAGCGCTTACGCTTGGGCTTATGGAAAACGAAGCGATTATCCGCCTTAGTGCCTTTCTTGGCCTGTTCGTGTTTTTTGCGGGTCTGGAATGGGTGCTCCCACGCCGCACCCAAACCCGCGGACGTTGGGGGACGAACTGGCTTTTTGTGCTGACAAACACTGCCGCACTTCGGCTGATGGCGGCGGCGACGGCTGTGTTGATCCCATTTGTGGCCACGCTCGCGGCTTATGATGCGGGGCAGCTGGGGATTGGGCTTTTTAATGCGACCGCGCTGCCGCTCTGGGTTGAAGTGATCGCCGCGATAGTGATCCTTGATTTCATAGTTTGGGCAAACCACGTCCTCTTTCACAAATGGCCGCTTCTTTGGCGCATCCACCGGGTGCACCACGCGGATGAAGAGATGGATGTGACCACGGCAATCCGCTTTCATCCGTTTGAAGCGCTGCTGTCGATGGCGGCCAAAGTTGCGGCTGTATATGCGCTTGGCGCGCCAGTGATTGCCGTGATCCTGTTTGAAATCATTCTCAATGGCTCTGCGATGTTCAATCACGCAAACCTTCGCATGCCACTCTGGCTTGATCGTTGGGTGCGGTTGATTTGGGTGACGCCCGATATGCACCGTATCCATCATGCCATGGATCGGGCAGAGCATGACAGCAACTATGGCTTCGCCCTATCAATCTGGGATCGCATGTTCGGAACGTATATCCACGAACCGCGAGACGGGCATGAATCCATGAAAATTGGACTGCGCTGGCGCGATGGTCAAAGCCGCCGTTTTGGGTGGAGCCTTTTGCTCCCGTTTCGCAAACTGTGATAGCGCAGCTTTCCGAACTCACCAGCGATCTGTCTTTGCGCGGCCTTGAAATCAGCGGGTTTGTCCAAGATCCCACTGGCCCTCTTGCGTTGATCTCCCCTGGGCCCGGCTTTTGGGCCATTTTTACAGCGTCTCACGAATATCAGGGTGGCTTAAAAGATCCGATGGACCGCTGGTCGCGACGGGTGCTCACACGGTTCGCCAATGAGCGCGGGCTGACGGCGGTCTTTCCCTTTGACGGTCCACCACACCACCCTTTCTACTCATGGGCCGTAGCGAGCAAACAAGCGCATATTTCGCCCGTCACGCTACTTGTTGGCTCAAAAATGGGGCTAGACCAAAGCTACAGAGGGGCTTTGCGCCTATCTCGCAGCACTAAACCTCTTGAAAGCGCACCACAAGCGACCCCATGTTTGACCTGTGAGGGGCCATGCAAAACCGCCTGTCCGGTAGGCGCCCTCACGCCGGAGGGTTACGACGTGCCAAAATGCAAAGCATATCTTCATTCCAACCCCGAAAGTGCGTGCCGCTTGGGGGGGTGTCTTGTTCGCCGCGCCTGTCCGGTTGGCCCCGGCCAGACACCTGTGCAAGCCCAGTTCCACATGGCGAGCTTTCTGGAATGACCAAAACACTAATCGTGATGCGCCACGCCAAAAGCAGTTGGAACAATCCCGGCGTCACCGATATCGACCGTCCGCTCAACGGACGTGGCCGGACCTCTGCTCAGGCGATCGGAGAGTGGTTGCGCTATGGCGGTTTTGGCCCTTGTGAAGTGCTTTGCTCAAATGCGCGCCGCACACAGGAAACCTGGGCACAAATGGGTCTTGAAGCTGAACTGCGCTTTGTGCCGTCGCTTTATCACGCTGCGCCTGAGACGATCCTTGAAACGGTTCAAACGGCTACATCAGAGTGCGTTTTGGTTTTGGGTCACAATCCCGGCATGGCGTATTTCGCGCAAGCGCTTGTGCAAAACGCACCTGCACATGAGCGGTTCGAGGATTACCCCACTGCCGCAACGCTTGTTGCGCAGTTTGACGGCGCGTGGCGCGATCTAAGGCCCGGAAAAGCAATCGCGCGGGCCTTTACGGTCCCGCGCGATCTGATTGATTTGTAACAAGCTTACGGGGTGACCCGCGAATGCTTAGTGGCCGAGGATCTGGCTCAGGAACAATTGAGTCCGTTCGGACTTGGGGTTGTTAAAGAACTCTTCAGGCTCGTTCTGCTCTACGATTTGACCGGCATCCATAAAGATAACCCGGTTCGCAACCTGACGGGCAAAACCCATCTCGTGCGTCACGCAAAGCATGGTCATACCCTCTTCCGCGAGCTCGATCATGGTGTCGAGCACCTCTTTGATCATCTCAGGGTCAAGCGCCGAAGTTGGTTCGTCAAACAACATGATCCGAGGCTTCATGCACAGCGAGCGCGCGATGGCCACACGTTGCTGCTGACCACCGGACAGCTGACCGGGATACTTGTTGGCCTGATCGGGGATCTTCACCTTGCCAAGATAATGCATCGCCGTTTCTTCGGCTTCCTTCTTGGGTGTTTTGCGCACCCAAATCGGGGCCAACGTCAGATTTTCAAGAATCGTCAGATGCGGGAAGAGGTTGAAGTGCTGAAAACACATGCCAACCTCTTTGCGGATCGTATCGATATTCTTGAGATCCGAAGACAGCAATGTGCCGTCCACGGTAATCTGACCCGCCTGATGTTCTTCGAGCGCGTTAATGCAGCGGATCAGCGTGGATTTGCCCGAGCCAGAAGGCCCACAAATCACGATGCGTTCGCCGCGTTGCACTGTCAGATCAATGTCGCGCAGCACGTGAAATGTGCCGTACCACTTGTTCATGTTCTTGATTTCGATTGCGACCTCGTCAGAGATCTTCATTTGAGCTTCAGCCATGATGATTACCTATGGTCCGTGCGCAGTTGGCGTTCGAGCCACTGCGAATATTGAGAAATGCCGTAGCAGATGACGAAGAACAGGAGCGCGGCAAAGCCGAAGGCCTCCCAATAAACGCCAGTCCAGTCGGTTGAGCCAAGGATCGGCCCTCGGATCGCGCCCACGAGATCGAACATTGAGATAACCGAAACCAGCGTCGTGTCCTTGAACAAGCCCACCGCGACGTTCACGATCCCCGGAATGGAAATCTTGAGCGCTTGCGGCAAGATAATAAGGCGCATGTTCTGAGCGTAATCAAGCCCAAGACTGTCACCCGCTTCATACTGACCGCGAGGTAGGGCCGCGAGGCCCCCGCGGATCACTTCAGCGATATAGGCCGCGGAGAACATCGTGATCATAATGATCACGCGCAGGATGAGATCAAGATTGGTACCCGGCGGGAAGAAGTATGCCAGCACAACACTTGCCACGAACAAGAGAGTGATCAACGGCACGCCGCGGATGAACTCAATGAACACGACACAGATGCCTTTGATGATTGGCAAGTCGGACTGACGGCCTAGCGCAAGCAAGATACCCAGCGGAAGCGACAGTGACACACAGATCGTCCCAAGGATCATGTTGAGCATAAAGCCCCCCATGTCCCGCGAAGGGATCACCTCAAGTGCGATCAAACCTGGCAATGCGCCAGAGATAAACCCACCAAGCCAGACACATACAGTCGCCGCCGCAACGCCCGCCACAACACCGAGCGCAAAGCCTTTTAGCCGTTCGACATTGGTGAAAGCATAATAGCCGGCGATAAGCCCAAGCGCGATCATGATCGGCGTGAGGATGGTCCCGCCCCAAATCAGCCAAAACGCCAGAAACGGATAGGCTGCTGAAAAGTAAAGCATCTGCTTTGGAAGCTTGTTGAAAAGCACCGGTCCCGCCGCAATGAAAAGCAGAACAAAGCCGAGTGTAGGACGCCAGTATTGGTCTGCAGGGTAGGCGATGCCAAAGAGCATCTGATTGCCCCGTTCTTGCAACACCGAGAAGCACGCCGCGTTTGCGCCCTGCAGAATCTCACGGCATTCAGCCAAGCTTTTAGTGTTCCAAACGCCATTGGCGAACCACGGCCACACATCAATGATGATATTCACGACGAAGTAGATTGCGACGATCGTTAACAGGGAATTGGCCCAACCTGAAAACAGGTTCTCGCGCATCCATTTGACCACCCCGGCCTCTTTAAGTGGGGGTGGGCTCTGTTCAAGGAACGTCTCGCGGACGTAGCTAACGGATTGTGAGTTTTTATCGCTCATATCACCGCTCCTTCAGCTTAACGGAATTGTTGTAAACGTTCATAACCGAAGAGATCGTGAGCGACACAATGAGATAAAACAGCATGAGCAGCAGGATACATTCGATCGCGCGACCCGTTTGGTTCAGCGTGATGCCGCCCAAGGTGCCCGTGATGTCCATGTAACCCACCGCAATCGCGAGCGAGCTGTTCTTGGTGATGTTCAAATACTGCGAAATCAGTGGTGGGATGATCACCCGAAGCGCCTGTGGAAGAACCACAAGGTTCATGATCCGGCCCGGCCGCAGCCCAAGCGAAGCCGCAGCTTCGGTTTGACCCTTAGAGATCGCCTGAATACCTGCACGCACGTTCTCTGCAATGAAGGCCCCGGTATAGATCGCCAAAGCGAACCACAAAGCGATCAAAGACAGCCTAAGGTGTATACCGCCAGTGAAGTTGAAACCTTTGAGTTCTGGGCTTTCCAATCCGACCGGACGGCCAAGGATGAAAAACGCCAAAAGGCCCGGCACAATCAAGATTGCCACAGACGGCCAGCCCATCGGAAGCAGACGGCCTGTATCAAACAGCAGTTTGGTTGCGTATCGACGATAGGCGAACACACCGACCAAAGATGCAACAAGTACACCCCAGAAGACTACAGCGGCCGCGCCATCATTGACGAATGACGGGATATAGACGCCGCGGTTTGTAAAGGCGATCATGTCAAAGAGCATCGTTGCTTCAGGAACCTCGCCCCTGAAATCCCTTGGCTGCGGCAAAGCGCCAGACATCGCAAGGAAGATGATCAGGATCCAAATCAGCACCGGCACGTTGCGGAACGCTTCGACGTAAAAGGCCATCATTTTGCTGACGAGCCAGTTATTCGACAAGCGCAGAACGCCCGCAACAACCCCAATCAGGGTCGCGCTGATACAGGCCAAGAAGGCTACGATCAACGTGTTGATCGCGCCCACAATGGACGCGCGCGCATGGGTGGATTGGCTATCATACTCAATAGGACGTTGGTTGATATCATAGCCCGCAGGCTCACCCAAGAAATCCCAGGAGATATTCAAACCCGCCTCAGAGAGGTTAGTCAGAAGGTTATTTACAAGGTAGCTGAGTCCGAAGATCAGCGCGAGCAACGTGATAAATTGCAGCGTGTAGGAACGGTAGCGGGTATCACTGAGCAGCTTTCCAATATGGAAGCCCTCATTCCCTGTCCCGGGGTCCGAGAGTGTCGACATCTATGGGTCGTCCTCTATCTGTTGGCTTGGGGCCCCTTTTGGCGCTTTGCGCGCTCTAAATCTCACCCCAGACGTTATTATTAATTCGGCGTGTCGTCGTAGAAATGAAAAGGGCGCGGGATGAACCGCGCCCTTTCCTAACCAAACTTAACGGAATGGTGGGGAGTACAGCAGGCCGCCATCGGTCCACTGTGCGTTCAGGCCACGAGCCAGACCGATGTTTGTGTCTTCACCGATGTTGGAAGCGAAGATCTCACCGTAGTTGCCGCCAACCATGATGGCGCGCTTCGCCCACTCGGCGTCGAGACCAAGCATCTCACCAAGTGTACCGGCGCTGCCTACCAGACGCTCAACTTCTGGGTTCGAGGAACCACCGGAAAGCTCTTCGATGTTCTCCGACGTCACGCCCAGCTCTTCAGCTGTGATCAGTGCGTTCAGAGTCCAACGAACAATGTCGCCCCAATCGCTGTCGCCGTGGCGAACAAGCGGGCCGAGTGGCTCTTTGGAAACGACTTCTGGCAGAACCATGTAGTCAGATGGTGTTGGGAAGTTGGCACGCTGAGCGGCAAGCGCGGAGCGGTCCGTTGTGTAAACATCGCAGGAACCCGCGAGGAACAGCTGTGTTGCTTCCGAACCTGTTTCCACAGGCACCGGCTCGTATGTGATGCCGTTCGCACGGAAGTAGTCCGCAAGGTTCAGCTCTGTTGTTGTACCGGTTTGGATACATACAGTTGCGCCGTCCAGATCAGCGGCGGATGTTACGCCCAGATCGGAAGGAACCATAAAGCCCTGACCATCGTAGTAGTTCACACCAACGAATTCGAACTTCAGGTCAACGTCACGGGAGAATGTCCACGTGGTGTTACGTGCCAGCATGTCGATCTCGCCAGAGGCCAGAGCGGTGAAACGTGTTTTACCTGTTGTTGGAACGAATTCAACGGCATCGCCATCGCCCAAAACAGCAGCGGCAACAGCGCGGCATACAGCCACGTCAAAACCCTGCCATACGCCGTCTGCATCGGGTTCACCGAAACCGGGAACGCCAGTGGTAACGCCGCAGTTGAGCGTGCCCCGTGCTTGCACATCGTCCAGCGTCGCGGCACTTGCTGCGCCAGCGGCCAGACCAGCAACGGTCATTGCGCCCAAGATGACTGATTTTTTCATATTAACCTCTTCCTGATTTACCGGCCTTTAGTGGCCGATTTGAAACTCACGGCACCAAAGGCCGCTGCTCGCCAGCTAGTCTCCCTCTGGCAATGGCCCAAAGTTTGGGCAAAATTCGATACAATCGTCAACCGTCCGCATTGAATTTCAAAGCATTTTCTTAGGAAACTTTAAATCGTGGGCGGTCGCACCAGACATGCCAAAAAATTGGGCAGTGGTCCTGACCATTCGCACCCTTTAAGGCAGTGTCTGCACGGTTTTGCGGGTTTATGGGGTTCGAGAATCGTCAAACTTGCTGACCTAAATTTCCCAGATTCTCAGCGCTCCACCCGAAACCTCAAAGTGACCCAACGTTACTTTTCATTGCGGGCCAGCTGATAGAATCGGTGCGCCGCGAAAAAACCATCGGCTTTCCCTTGCGCCATTTCGGCCGCTTCTTCGTCATAGCCCCATTCTTCTGCCTGAAAGGTCTCGTCAACACGGCTAGCGGCCCATAGGGGTTTTGGATCTTTGTCCTGCGTTGCTTTCAGCCCGATAACCAGACTGCCGCTCAGCATTACCAGATCGTGCAACGCGGCCAATTCATACGCATCGGCCTGCTCAAGGGGCGCGCGCAAGGCCGCCAGCGCCTTGGCCGGTTGGGCCACGAACATCACACCTGCCGCTATGGTGAGCCGCGCGCCAAGGGTTTCTGCCGCCCAATCCAGCAATGGATCCCACGCGGCCGCTTGCCGGGCGATTAACGCCTCAGGCTGCGCCGCCCGGTAGCACAACAAATCGCTCTCACCGTATTCCGCCAGCATTGAGATGACGTCCGAGCGCTGCGGCGTGACCTTCTCAATGGCAGAGTTCGCCGCACGTGTTGCCGGCATCGTTAACGGATCAATTGCGCCCTCCTGAGCGTCCCACTCAGCGGCGATCACCTCAGCCATCGCTCGCGTTGGCACGATCAAAGGATTTTTGAGGGGCGTCTTTACCGTCCGCCCATCCAGCGCGATCTCAAAGCCACCGCCCAAATCAACAACACTGACCTCAGTCCAAAAGCGTTTGGCTTTCCAATCGCTCATTTGCTCACCTCATCGATTGCCGCATGAAGGTCTGAAACCTTATGCACCACGCGATCTGCAAGGGGAGCGAGGCTTTCGACGGGGTGATACCCCCAGCTTACCGCAATTGTCGCCATACCGGCCGAGCGGCCCATTTCCATATCATAGGTCGTATCCCCGACCATAACCCCTGTGTCCAAACCAGCATCGCGCAGCGCTTGGAGCGCCATCGAAGGGTGTGGTTTCGACGGATGCCCGTCAGAATCTTGCCGCGTGATGAAATACCGCGCCAGATCATGGGTCTTGATCAGATGATCCAGACCCCGGCGCGATTTTCCGGTGGCCACGCCTAATAGGGTCTCTGGTTCTGCATGGAGCGCATTAAGCACCCCGGCAATCCCATCATAGAGCGGGGATACTGCGTTCTCGCCATGCTTGTCGCGAAGTTGCACATATGCGGTCTTATAGGCCTCGGTAAGTGCTTCGGCGTTTTGATCTGGCGCCAGCCGCGCCATCGCCTCAGGCAATGAAAGCCCCACAATCGAAAGCGTCTCCGCCCGTGTCGGCGGCGTAAGACCCAGCGCTTCAAATCCCGCGTTCATCGAAGCCACAATATGAATCTGACTGTCTACAAGCGTGCCGTCCACATCAAACAAGATCAATCGCATCAAAACAGACCTTCGTCTTCCTCAAATGGATCTTCGGGCACATCAAAACCGGTCCAACCCAGATCAGCCCAAGTCCGTTGCATATGTTCCGGAAGAGGCGCGGTCAGATGCAAAACTGCCTTGCTCACCGGATGCTCAAACGTGAGTGACCGCGCGTGAAGATGGAGCTTTTTGCTCATCTCGCCCCCCAATTGCGCACCCCATCCATCGCCAAGATTCTCCATTCCGGATCCGCCATATTTTCCATCGCCGATGATCGGGTGTCCGATCTCGGCCATATGTGCGCGCAATTGGTGAGTACGGCCCGTGACGGGAACCATCGCAACCCAAGCGGCGCGGCGCCCCAAGGCATCAATCACGATGTAATCCGTGGTGGCCCGCTTTGCGCCATAAGTGCTGTCAACATCGGCAGGATGTACCGCGTGCATCTTCTCGCCTTCGCCGCCTTTGCCGTGGCCTGGTGCTTTGACCAATCCGTATTTGATGACGCCACGCTTGGGGATCGGCACGCCGCCAACAACAGCCCAATAAATCTTGCGCGTCTCACGATGGCGAAAGGCCTCGGTCAACGCAGCCGTTGCTGCGCGGGTGCGCCCAAGTAAAAGAACGCCGGATGTGTCTTTGTCGAGCCGGTGGACGAGGCGCGGATTTTCCTCAAGGCCAAAGCGCAGTGCCTCGCCAAGCCCGTCCACATGTTTGGTCAGCTTCGAACCGCCTTGAACCGGAAGGCCCGGCGGCTTGTTCAGAGCGATCACTTGGTCGTCGCGGTAGATCACGCAAGAGCGGATCATCTGAGCGTCTTTATCGCTCACCTTGGTATGCACGGGCTTGGGGCGATTTGGGTCCGGCAACGGCGGCACCCGCAGCATTTGCCCTTCTTCCACACGCGTCGAGGCTTTGACCCGTCCGCCATCAAGCCGCAATTCACCCTTGCGGCACATCTTTTCGATCATCCCCTGCCCCAGCTGCGGGAAAATGCGCCGCAAGTAACGGTCAAGACGCTGACCGGCATCATCTGTACCGATCTCAAGAGTTTGCACGGCGCTCATGTCAGTCGTCCCATTGCTAAAAATCCAATCGTTACCGCAGCAAGGCTCAGGCCCACGGATACAAAAACGTAAAGCGCCGCCATCGGCATTTGCCCAGCCTGCGCAAGCCGGAGCACATCCAAAGAAAAGGTTGAAAATGTAGTGAAGCCACCCAGCACACCCAGCATTAGAAATGGGTGCAAGCCGGGCAATTTGTCCACGCCCGCAGCCCACGCTGCGCCAATCAATAGTGATCCCAGCGCATTTACTGTCAGCGTCCCAAAAGGAAAGCCCACCGCCATGCCTACCAGCGCGCGCAACACCGATCCCAATGCGCCACCCAGCGCCACATATGCAAGTTGTCCGATCATGCGCTTTCCCTGTCTGGATGGGCGCGCCCTGTCAACCGGGCGCTAAATTCCTTGCAAGGAATTTGCCAAGGCTTTTGCAAAAGCCTTAGCCCCTCCGGGCGCGCAGTTTTTTAAAATATTCAAGCCGTTTGCGCAATTCACGCTCAAACCCCCGCTCGGGTGGATCGTATAGACGCGGACGCTCCATACCATCGGGAAAATAGTTTTGCCCCGAAAAGCCATCTTCGGCATCATGATCATACGCATAGCCTGCGCCATAGCCTTGATCTTGCATCAACGATGTCGCTGCATTCAGGATGTGTTTTGGCGGTGGCGTGCTGCCGCTTTCTTTGGCCCAACGGCGCGCAGCCTTATAGGCGACGTAGACCCCGTTGGATTTCGGCGCGAGCGCCAGATAGGTCACGGCCTGCGCTAGGGCCAATTCTCCCTCTGGGCTGCCCAGCCGCTCATAGGTTTCCCAGCTTTGTAAACACACAGATTGCGCCTGTGGATCAGCAAGACCGATGTCCTCAACCGCCATTCGCGTCAGTCGGCGCGCCAGAAACCGCGGATCTTCGCCACCCTCCAGCATCCGTGCGAACCAATAGAGGGCCGCATCCGGATCAGACCCGCGCACCGATTTGTGTAGCGCTGAAATGAGGTTGTAATGGCCATCCCCAGATTTATCGTAAACGGCCGCACGGCGCATAAGCCGCTGGCTCAGCCCCTCTGGACCCAATTTGCCATTAACAGGCCATGCCGTGACTTGCTCGATCAAGTTCAACAGCGTGCGCCCGTCCCCATCTGCCATTTCAAGCAATGCCTCACGGGCGGCGCCATCAAGGGGCAGCGCCCGCTCCAAAGCTTGCTCAGCGCGTTGTGCTAGTCTTTCAAGATCCGCAAGCGACAGCCGTTCAAGAACCAACACCTGGGCCCGAGAGAGCACAGCAGCGTTCAGTTCGAATGAAGGATTTTCGGTCGTCGCTCCAACCAAAAGAATCGTGCCGTCTTCCATGTGGGGCAAAAAGCCATCCTGCTGCGCTTTGTTAAAGCGATGGATCTCATCAACAAACAACAGCGTGCCTTGCCCGCTTCGGCGGCGCAGCTTTGCAGCTTCAAACACTTTGCGCAGATCAGCCATTCCGCTGAAAATCGCACTGATCTGGACAAAATGCCGGTCCGTTGCATCGGCCAACAGCCGCGCGATTGTGGTTTTACCCACACCTGGCGGCCCCCAGAAAACCAATGACCCAAGCGACCCGGACGCCAGCATAACCCCCAAAGGCGCCTCCGGGCCAAGCACCTGCTCTTGCCCGATCACTTCTGCCAAAGACTGTGGCCTAAGCCGGTCCGCCAAAGGGCGGCCCGCCACCTTTTCGGGTGCAGGATCAAACGCATCATCAGAGTCAAAAAGGTCAGCCATCAGGCGCGCAGAATGCGCCATGCCGTGGCAATAGGAAAGGGGCCCTGCACACAGCAGGGCCCCTTTGAGCGGAGCTTAGTGAAGCTTATCCGCAAGGTTCAGCATGACGCACTGGTTATCAAGCCCGTCAAGGTTCATCACCGGACCTGCTGCCGTGCCGTCCAGCCCGCACCGGCGAGTCCAACGCGGCCAGTTGGCCGGGATCAGACCCAGTACTTTTGCAGCACCCAGCTCACGGGCCGCATTGGTCATCTCGGTGATCAGCATGGCGTGCACGCGACGACGGACCTTTTGCGGAGTGGTGTGGCTAACGAACACGCGCGAGCTTTCCCAGATATTCTCCTGAACAGGCGCATCTTCATAAAGAAGATCCTGTGGAATCGTATCCAACAGTCCAAGCTGAGCATCCCGGATCATGTAGGTGTAAATCCCGCAACGCGCGGTGGTTGGTGTTAGCCGGATACCGGCATAAACCTCCCCAAACTCGTGAACGGCCACCCAGCGCGAGGCTGGCGTGTCATATTGATCATATTCCATGCCCATCGCTTCGGGCAGATCCCACTTGTTTTGAACAATGAAGGATTGCCGCCGTGCCCGCAGGACGTTGGCGAACAATTCGCCGTGGTTGTGAATGTTGGCGAATGAGAGTGTTGTCGTTTGCATGAGTATCCCCAGTTTACAGTGCAGTGGTGAAGGTCCCCACATGTCACCGCCTATGGGGGAAGGCGTCATAACAAGCCGTAGTCACGCGCACGTTGAATGGCCTCGGCCGTGGTTCGGGCAAAGAGTTTGTCCCGTGCCGCGGTAAGACGTGCTTTAAGTGCGCTTTCTGAAATGTTGAGCTTGGCAGCTGCCGCTGCATGACGCTCCCCCTCGGCGATAAAACGCAGAGCGGTGGTTTGTGCCTCAGTGAGGCGTTCGGGCGGCTGAGTAATTGTATGTAGCCGCTCGATATGATGCGTAATTATAGCAATCTCCGCATCAGAAAATTCCCGGTCTGAACGCGCTACGCTGCCGATCGTACGTGAGCGAAGCTCACCCACAGGCACCACAACGCCATATCGCAATCCAAAATTGGCCGCTTGTTCCAGAATTTCGAAAGGATCGGGAATTTCGATTTCACTCCAGCGGGACGCAGTGTCCGAACTGAAGCCCCAAGCAATAATTGGATCGCGCAATGCATAACCATTTTCGGTGTAGCACTCGATCCATTCAGATGGGTAAGTCTGCAAAGTCATGAGCGGTGAGGTAAAACGGATATGAAGCCCGAGGAAATATCCACCCGGAGCTAGATAGCCAATCTCACCTAAAACCTCATCAAGACCGTTCTTTGCTGACATATAGCCATAACGCTTTCTTTTTCAG
>CALKJA010000192.1 GCA_937995865.1 uncultured Paracoccaceae bacterium
GATGCACAAGGTATGCATACGTTGTCTGGCCACGCGGTTTTAACGATTTCGTTAATGACTCAAGCGGCATTAACACATGGCTCATATTTCCGAAAGAACTAGACAGCGCCATCGGCAATTGGCAGCTTTAAAGAATTTTTAAAGCTATTTGAGGGAGACCACCATGTTTGACGTCAAAATATCGGGTAAGGTTGTAAGCGTTATTCGAAAGGCAGAATTTCCGAAAATTGATCCGCTGCCGTCTAAGACGCTTGAATTGCCTTCGACGGTCACGCTGGATCTTGCTGGGCTGGATGAAAAATCTCCTGCAGCCAAGAAGGTTTTGAATGCTTTTGCCAGCGCTTATAGTCAGGCGTTGACCAAGGCTGCTGCTCCACGAAAAGCAGACAATGCCAAGATTTGGAAAGCGGCGGCCGAGAAAATCAAGAACGACGAAGACCCCAAAAAGGTCGAGAAAGAGGTGCTGGCGGCGCTCGAAAAACGGTGGTCTGAGTTCGAAAAGAAATTCATGAACAAAACGGCCGAAGACACCGTGATTGCTTTGGTCAACAAGGAGCTGGGGGTTAAAGAGGGCAAGAACTTTAAGCCGAAGGCCAAGTACAATTCCAAGGGCACGTGGAAAGATCTGATCGGCGTGATTGGTGGGCTTGCTGGGTTTGCAGCACTTAGCACGGCCACAGGTGGCTTGGCCTTGCTTGGGACGGCGCTGGCCGGGGCAAGCGCGATGGTGTCAGCCCGCAAGCTTTCCGAAAAGCACTATCTGAAGCTCGATATCATGCGCAAACGTGTTGATAAGGCGTTAGAGGAAGCAGCCGGTAGCCTGTCATCCCTCGATCCGCAGCTCAAAGCGATGGTCGAGCACCAAGAGCAGCTTGGGTTGCTGATCATCAAAGACCAGAATGAAGCGAACAGATTGGCCAAAGAACTCAAGACCATCAAAACGCATTACAAGGATGATCCGGGAGCGCAAAAACTGATCGCGCAAGCCGAAAAGCAGGTCAGTGATATCGGCAAGCTGATCGCAGCTCAAAAAAATCTGCGCAAGAAGCTGATGCTTGACCTCAAGACCGTCCGAGACGCGAAAACGGCTATTGAAAAAGCCTCGACCGATTTTGTGGCAACTCGCAGTGCTTATGACGGGTTTCTTCAGCTTGCCGAAAAGACCAATGACACGGTGGGAGCTGTTGGGGGTACGATGGAAAAGCTAAAGGGTTTGGTGAAGTAGCGTTTAGTATCCGTCAGAGCGCTCTGCCCATCCGGCAAAGATCTTTTCAAGCAGCACGACCACGTAAAACAGTATGATACCGAGTGCCGCCAATGCGATCAAAACTGCGAACATCAGCGGGTAATCTGCGTTGATCTTACCGCTATCAAACAGATGGCCAAGCCCGCGACCATGCGGTTCCACAATCTCCATCAGATTTGTGCCAATAAAGGCCAGCGTAACGGATACTTTTAATGCGCCAAAGAACTCTGGCAGGGTTTTCGGCAAGGCGATCTTCCAGAAGATTGTCAGGTTCGACGCCCCAAGGGAGCGTAGAATATCCCGGTATTCCGGCTCCAGCGTACTCAGCCCGATTGAGACGGCAACAGCAATCGGAAAGAAGCTGATCATGAACGCGATCAAGATCGTGTTGAAATCATGCTGACCGACAAAAAGAAGCGCAATCACCGGCACAACCGTTGCTTTGGGCACAGCGTTGAAACCCACAAGAAGCGGATAAAGCGCATCGCGCATTGTCCGCGAAAAGCCCATGACCATCCCGATGCCAGTGCCAATGATCACCGCGACCACAAGCCCCACAACGGTGCGCCACAGCGTATCCCACGAGTATTCAAGGAACAGCGGCCAATATTTCACAAAAGCCGGTCCGATATCTGTGGGCGAGGCCATCTTATAATTGGGCCAGCCATTGGCCCAGACCAGCAGTTCCCACAGCAGCAGGAACAAAATGATTGCAAAGGTTGGGATCGCCCATTGGCGCACTGTCTTGTTCATAGCGCGTCCTCCGTTGCGCTTCGGCCTTGGGCAATCTTGATCTGATCGCGCAGAGTGCCCAGCATGGTCGCCACTTCAGGGGTATAAAGCAGGTCAATATCGGTGCGGCCATCAAGCCGCGTGTCCATTCTGTATTGCGTGCGGGCAGGGCGGCCAGAGAGCACAACCACCTCATCAGCAAGGTAGATGCTTTCCCGTAGGTCATGGGTGATCAGAACGCCTGTAAAGGGCTCTTCGGCGCGTAGTGCGTGCATCGTCTGCCACAAGTCTTCACGGGTAAAGGCGTCAAGCGCGCCAAAGGGTTCGTCCATGATCAGAACCTCGGGCTTGTGCACAATGGCCCGGCAAAGTGAGGCGCGTTGGCGCATCCCACCGGACAATTCAGAGGGACGTTTGTCCTCAAACCCGTCAAGCCCAACAAGCGAAAGCAACGCGCGCGCGCGGTCTTCGCGATCTGCGCGGGTCATATTGTTGGGTACAATTTCAAGCGGAAGGATCACGTTATCAAGGATCGTGCGCCATTCCAGCAGAACAGGGTTCTGGAAGGCCATTCCAACGGTCGAGCGCGGCGATGTCACACGCTCACCGTGGAGCCAAACCTCGCCCTGATCGGGTTTCATGAGACCTGCGACCAGCCGGGTCAGGGTGGATTTTCCGCACCCAGAAGGGCCAACGACTGCGCAAAACTCACCCTCTTTGACCGAGACATCCAGCCCATCAAGGACTGGAAGAGGGCCTTTATCTGTTTTGTAGGCGTGAGTGACGCCCTTGATATCAATGAGATTTGTCATGGGCGTTGTCCCGAAATGTATGGAGGGCCGGGAAAAAACCGGCCCTCCGCTTATCTTACTTCAACATCCGCGCGTCTGCGGCAGGGAGGAAAGACGCATCGAAATAGGCCGCCGGATCGGGTGCATTTTGAAACTCGTACGTTTCTTTCAGCTGCTCGATTGCGCGCAGCATCCGCGCATCATCAATGCCGCCAATGCCGTTTTCCATCGCGTAGTCCGTTGCCACATTGGCATCGATGGACAGCTGCAGGCGGCGTGTCTCAAGAGCCGCGTCTGCAGCCGGGTTGCGCTCGATCAAGCTGGCCACCGCCGCTTCTGGATCCGCAATCGCGGAGGCCCAGCCTTGAGCGACGGCCGTCAGGAAACCGGTAACCATCTCACCATTTTCAGCGGCGAAATCCGTATTGACGATGATTGCGTTGCCGTACAGCTCGAGGCCGTAATCTGCCATGAGCAAGGTCGAGATATCGTCTTCTGGCACGCCGATCCGTACGAGGTTGAGGTAAGAAGAGAAGCTAAAGCCAGTGATGGCATCAACATTGCCTTCGGCAAGCATCGGTTCACGTGTCGGGAAGCCTACCGGCTCAACAGTGATCGCATCCATATCAAGATCATTGGCCGTGGCGAATGCAGGGAACTGGGCCCATGCGCCATCGGGCGGCGGAGCGCCCAGAACTTTGCCCTCAAGATCTTTGGGCGTTTCAATGCCAAGCGATTTACGGCCCACCACTGCGAAAGGTGGTTTGTCATAGACCATCATGACAGCCGTCACAGGCGCGCCGGGGTTTTGGTCCAGGAATTTGACGAGGCTGTTGATGTCAGCAAAGCCGATCGGGAACGCACCCGTTGCAACCTTTGGGATCGCATCAAGTGAGCCTTGGCCGGCGGAGATTTCCACATTAAGGCCCGCATCCCCGAAATAGCCATTGTCGATCGCCGCGAAATACGGCGCAGATGGTCCTTCGAATTTCCAATCCAGTGCGAAGTTCATGTCCGTTGCATGGCCATCGGCATAGGCAGCAGAAGCGGCGGCTGTCAGCGCTGCCGCGGTCAAAAGTCTTTTGAGCATGGTTTCCCCTCTTGGTGGTCGCGTGTGATCACGTGACAGATGCAAGATGTAAGGCCGCGCACGCGGAGGCACGCAAGACTTGCCACGCGCAAAATTCTAGAAAAAACGGCATTCGCCCAAATATTAGGCGAAGTTAGGCATTACGTCTCCGGCGCCTGCGCCCGCCCGCCGATGCATCCCCGCCGCCTGTGTTGAATGACACATCAGGCAAGGTAACCACTTTGCGCAACAGTGGGAACGGATCCACACTGTTCGGTAGGGCTGATGCATTCACAAAATGCTCCTGAAAGCGCGGTTCGATCGCGGTTTCGATCTTGTGAATGTTGCGAACGGTTTCTTCGATCTCAGCCCGCTTATCGCGATTGATCAAAGCGATGCGCGCGCCTGTACCGGCGGCATTGCCGGCGGATGTCACGCGATCTAGCGGGACATCGGGGATCATCCCCAGCACCATCGCGTGTTTGGATGAGATATGTGCGCCAAACGCCCCAGCCAAAACCACCCGGTCCACCACATCGACATTAAATTTATCCATCAACAAGCGCGCGCCAGAATAGAGCGCTGCCTTGGCCATTTGGATGGCCCGGATATCCGGGTTGGTGACTGTAATGCGCGGGCCACCTGTGGCCGATCCGTCATAGAGCAAATAAGAATGCGTGCGCCCGTCAAGCTCGCAGCGGGGCGTCCCCGTCTGTTCGGCAGATCCGATCAACCCACTGTCATCAACGATCCCGGCAAGCCGCATCTCGGCAATTACCTCGATGATGCCAGAACCGCAGATGCCAGTGATCCCTGTCTGTGCCGTTGCTTGCTCAAACCCGTCTTCGTCGGACCAAATATCGCAACCAATGACCCGGAAGCGGGGCTCTTTGGTTACGGGATCAATCTCAACACGCTCGATCGCGCCGGGTGCGGCCCGTTGACCGGATGTGATTTGTGCGCCCTCAAAGGCTGGGCCCGTTGGCGAAGAACACGCCAAGACCTTGTCACGATTGCCCAAAAGGATTTCGGCGTTGGTGCCCACATCCACGACTAAAACCAAATCGTCAGATTTGTCAGGCTCTTCAGAAAGCGCCACCGCGGCGGCATCCGCCCCAACATGGCCCGCAATACAAGGCAGCATATAAACGCGGGCAGATGGGTGGATGCTTAGGTCCAAATCCCGCGCCCGTATGCGCAGTGCATTCGACGTGGCCAACGCAAAAGGCGCTTGACCCAACTCGAACGGATCAATCCCAAGCAGCAAGTGGTGCATCACCGGATTACAGACGAAAACACAATCAACGATAAGCTGTTTGTCGATCTCTGCTTCTGTCGCGATCTGCGTCATCAAAGCGTTCATGCCTTCGCGCACCGCCAGCGTCATCTCAGCATCGCCGTTCTGGTTCATCATGGCATAAGACACGCGGCTCATAAGATCTTCGCCAAAGCGGATCTGCGGGTTCATCACGCCTGATGAGGCCACAACAGCCCCAGTGCTTAGGTCGCATAGATGGGCGGCGATCGTCGTGGATCCAAGGTCAATGGCAACGCCGTAGACCGTGCCCTCGTAAAAGCCGGGCCATATCGCCATGATACGCGGCGGATTCTCTTCATCGCCTAAGTGGACAGCACAGGTGACTTTCCATGCACCTTTGCGGAGGGAGCCCTGCAAGGTTTGCAGAATGTGAAGATCGGCGTGCACGTCCTCAAGCTGCCATTGGGTTTTTAATGCCGTTTGCAGCCGCTCCAGATCGCCAGACGGATCGTGCATATCGGGTTCCTCAACTTCAACGTAGTACAGCCGCGTTGACGGGTTGAGTGTGATGTCGCGCACCTCGGCGCGCTTGCGGACGACCTGTTTGTGCACCTGACTTTCTGGCGGCACGTCGATCACAATATCGCCTTCAAGCGTGGCCTGACAGCCCAAGCGGCGCCCATCAATCATGCCGCGTTTGGATTTGTAGCGCTCTTCAACCGCATTCCAGGCGCTCACCGCCTCCTGTGTGGCCGTGACCCCGTGTTTGGGAAAGTCACCAAAGGATGGTTGCACCTGACATTTTGAGCAAATGCCGCGTCCGCCGCATACGCTGTCAAGATCCACGCCCAGTTGCCGCGCGGCGGTAAGAATGGGAGTTCCGGCCGGAAAACGCCCGCGCTTGCCGGATGGTGTAAAGACGATGAGCGGATCGTTGGACATACTTCCCCCTTGGACTTTGCCGTGAAGCTAGCGATTTCTGCGCCATAGGCCATTGCAAAGCCGTCATAAAGTTGTTCGCAAACGGCACAGGTAAAGCTGACTTATGGCACTTGTGTGCATCTGCGGGCATCTTTGCTCTTTCCGAGGCGTTCAGCACGTGCGAAAGGGACGTGCCAAAGCAGACCTGCCGACGGAGGATTCCATGCAGATTCGCGAGGCCCTTACCTTTGATGATGTTTTACTGGTTCCCGGTGCCAGTGAGGTGCTGCCTTCGACGGCAGACACGCGCACCCGTGTGACCAAGCGGATCGCGCTCAACATTCCGCTTTTAAGCTCTGCGATGGATACTGTGACAGAAGCCCGGATGGCCATCGCTATGGCCCAAGCGGGGGGAATGGGCGTGATCCACCGCAATTTGACCGCAGAGGTTCAGGCCCGCGAAGTGCGGCGCGTGAAGCGCTTTGAAAGCGGGATTGTGTATAATCCAGTGACCCTGACGCCCGGCCAAACGCTCGCAGACGCAAAAGCACTTCGCGATCGGTATGGCTTTACCGGCTTTCCGGTGGTTGACGAGCAGCGGCGCGTGGTTGGCATTGTGACAAACCGCGATATGCGCTTTGCGGGATCTGATGATACGCCGGTAAAAGCAATGATGACGGTTGAAGATCTGGCCATCCTGCGCGAACCGGCCGACCGCGAAGAAGCAATTTCCCTCATGAAAGCGCGGCGCATTGAAAAGCTGCTCGTGACGGATGCAAATGGCGTGCTCACCGGCCTTTTGACACTGAAAGACACTGAAACGGCTGTGCTTAACCCGGACGCCTGTAAGGACGAGCTTGGGCGCTTGCGCGTTGCTGCTGCAACAACCGTGGGCGATGCGGGCTACGAACGGTCCGCGATGTTGGTAGATGCAGGCGTGGATATGGTCGTGATTGATACCGCGCATGGGCATTCCGCGGGCGTCGCCGAAGCTGTCAAACGCGCCAAAGGATTGTCCAACGATATCCAGGTTGTAGCAGGCAATGTTGCCACCGCCGAAGCCACCCGGGCTTTGATCGATGCAGGGGCAGATGCGATCAAAGTTGGCATTGGTCCGGGCTCCATTTGCACCACGCGCATGGTGGCTGGCGTCGGGGTTCCTCAACTGACTGCGATCATGGATTGCGCAACGGCGGCAGGTGATATTCCCGTCATTGCGGATGGCGGTATTAAGTTCTCGGGAGATTTCGCCAAAGCCATCGCCGCAGGCGCGTCCTGCGCAATGGTAGGCTCGATGATCGCAGGCACAGATGAAAGCCCCGGAGAAGTAATTTTATATCAAGGCCGTAGCTTCAAAAGTTACCGTGGCATGGGCTCTCTTGGGGCGATGGCTCGCGGATCTGCTGACCGCTATTTTCAAAAAGATGCCGCCAGCGATAAACTGGTCCCCGAAGGCATCGAAGGCCAAGTGCCATACAAAGGCTCTGCCGGTGCCGTTGTGCACCAGCTTGTGGGCGGCCTGCGGGCGGCGATGGGCTATACTGGCAATGCCACTGTTGATGATATGCGGAGCGGCTGCAATTTTGTGAAAATCACCGGTGCGGGGCTCAAGGAAAGCCATGTGCATGATGTTCAAATCACGCGTGAAAGCCCAAATTATCGCATTGGGTAAACAAGTTATAGGCTTTTCTTAACATGACCCCAGCTGCGCGCTACGCCGCCGCCATCGAGATTTTGGACGCCACACTAGAGGGCAAACCAACCGAACAAGCGCTCTTGAATTGGACGCGAGGTCACCGGTTTGCCGGATCGAAAGACCGCGCGGCAATCCGTGACGTCGTCTTTTCGATTGCTCGCCGCAGGGCCTCGTGCGCGGCGATCGGAGGGGCTTTGTCAGGGCGCGCAATGGTGCGCGGTTACCTTGCTCAACTTGAAATTCCTGAGGATGAGGTATTTGGCGTAGGTGGATATTCCCCAACGGAAATTTCCAACCAAGAGCCTCCGTTGCAAGATCTCACAGCTGCGCCTGAATCCGTTCAGCTCGACCTTCAAGAGTGGGTTTTCAAGCAACTCAGTATTGACCACACCCAAGCGAGAGAAATCGCCCAGTCTTTGCGAAACCGTGCGCCCGTATGGATGCGCGTCAATACGGCCCGCACGACGCCGGACGAGGTGTTTAAACAACTCCAATCACGCGGGTACGGGCCACAGGCCACAGCGCCAGTACCGTCCGCAATCAAAATCACAGAGCGCGCGCGGCAGCTCGCTCAAGATCCACTCATTTTATCAGGTCTCTTGGAGTTTCAAGATCTTGGACCACAAAGCGCATGTGATCTCTTAAACGTCGAAATAGGTCAAACAGTTCTTGATTTTTGCTCGGGCGGTGGTGGTAAGGCGCTCGCGCTGGCCGCTAAGGGCGCGCACGTATGCGCATATGATATCGCGCCCGAACGCATGGTTGATCTGCCAATGCGGGCGAAGCGTGCAGGCGCGGATATTGAAATTGCAAAAGCGCCTAAGGGCCTCTTTGATGTGGTTGTGGTGGATGTGCCTTGCTCAGGCTCAGGTGCATGGCGTCGTGCGGTTGATGGAAAATGGGCGCTCACGCCTGAGGATCTGACCAACTACACAGCGCTCCAACAGGAGATCGTGACCGAGGCCGCAGCCCATATGAGGCCCGGTGGTCAGCTTGTATATATGACGTGTTCGCTATTCGCTCAGGAAAACACGGAAATGGCAAAATGGATCAGCGAAGCTGGATTGGGGACGGCCGTTTGGGCCCGTCAATGGACGCCATTGGATGACTGCGATGGCTTTTATTGTGCCGTATTTCAAACCAGAAAATAATCTCAGAAACACCACAACCCTTGGTTGATCGCCTTTCTTACCTTAAGCTGTCCTTAAGACTTTAGATGTTTTTTGGCTCAAAGCGAATCTGGGTAGGGGCAACATGTGCCGATTGCATTGAAGAAGCGAAGCGGCCTTCAACGCGTTACGCGTCGGCTCGCGCCGCAATCAAATTTTGTGTTTTGGGTGGCTATGGCTGCGGCACTTGGGAGCCTGTTTATTGAAAGCCCGGTCGCTTCAATGGCGGTTTTCGTGGCAAGCATCAGCCTCGCATTTCTTGCGCTAATTATCCTTGGGTTAACACGTTGGTTCGCCGCGCGCCGTCGCGCAATGGTTCGAACCGTGGCCGATTTTGTGGAGCATGACGCCTCACCAAGCTTCTTGTCGAATTGCGATGGGGACCTGCTGACACACAACCGCGCAGCAGGAGATCGGTTTAGAATTGCGGATACGGGCTCATTGTCCGAGTGTTTTTCCGAACTTTTCGCCAATCCCACGCCGATCCTTTTCCGAATGCAAACCAAAGCACTTTCTCTTGGGGCAGCGCGCGAAGATATCGTGACGCGCCGCGGTCATGTGAGGCTTGCTGTGCATGCAATGAGCAGCGACAGCTTTTTGTGGCGGCTTGAGGATATTGCTGAGAGGTCAACTTCAAGTAGCAACGCGCAAAACCTTAGCCTCCCAATGATGACGGTCAGCCGCTCAGGTGCGATCTTGTTTATGAATGACGCTATGCGCAGGATCACCGGTGGGCGGGCGAAATCGCTTGATCGTGTGTTTCGCAATCTGCCTATTAGATCCGGCCAAATGAACGAGGTGACAGCAGCAGATGGCCCTTTGGCCTGCCTTGTGGCTTCAGTGGAAAACGCCGGTGGTCGCAGTGAAGTGTTTCTGCTTCCTGGCACCGTTCCAGAAACTGAAATTGCACGCGATGGTTGGAGTTTTTTTGATGAAGTGCCGGTCGCGCTCCTGCGGATGAACTCTAACGGGGATATTCTTGCGTCAAACCGCACTGCCCGTGAATTGCTCAAACGGCCAGTGAAGGTCGGGAGCAATGCGTCCGATCTTTTGGCAAGCTTAGGACGCTCGGTTCGCGATTGGATTGCGGAGGCTGCAGAAGGCAAAGGGCTCAACCATCCGGAATTCCTTCAGGTTCAAGACGCGGATGAAGACCGGTTTGTTCAGGTTACACTCAACCGCGTTAAGGACCGCGGTGAAATGGCCCTGGTTGCGGTTCTGAACGATGCGACCGAGCTGAAGTCATTGGAAAAACAATTTGTACACTCCCAAAAAATGCAAGCCATTGGACAGCTCGCGGGTGGTGTGGCTCATGATTTCAACAATCTTCTGACGGCCATTTCGGGCCATTGTGATCTCCTGCTGTTGCGTCACGATGCGACCGATCAGGACTATGGCGACCTGATGCAGATTCATCAAAACGCAAACCGTGCGGCCAGTCTTGTGTCGCAACTCCTGGCGTTTTCTCGAAAGCAAAACCTGCGACCGGAAGCTGTTGATTTGCGTGATACGCTTTCAGATATGGGGCATCTGCTAAATCGACTTGTCGGGGAGAGAGTGGCTTTGGAGCAATCTCATCCGCCTGACTTGCCGTCGATCCGCACAGACAAGAGGCAACTTGAACAAGTGTTAATGAACCTTGTCGTTAATGCCAGGGATGCCATGCCGGAGGGAGGCCGCATCACGATCTCAACTGAAGCCCAAGAGCTCTTGGAACCCCTAGAACGTGGGCGGGCGTTAGTCCCGGCGGGCGAATATGTGCTTGTTCATGTCAAAGATGATGGCGTTGGCATTTCGTTGGACAAGCAAAGCAAGATTTTTGAACCGTTCTTCACAACGAAGAAAATGGGTGAGGGGACCGGGTTGGGTCTTTCAACAGCCTATGGAATCGTGAAGCAAAGCGGCGGCTTTATCTTCGTAAAATCCGCACCCGGCATTGGCACGACCTTCACGTTGTACTTTCCAGTGACCGCGGCTTTTGCAGATGGCGTGGCAAGCCCTGTCGTTCACGCCGCTGACCCGATGGCGCTTTCCGCGCCGTCACAGGCGGCGGAGTCCGAAAACCGTGGAACTGTACTGTTGGTCGAGGATGAAGCGCCTGTGCGCGCCTTTGCATCCCGCGCGCTGCGCCTGAGGGGCTTTAAGGTTCTTGAGGCCGACAGCGCGGAATCGGCGCTCTCAACCCTTAAGGACGAAACGGTTCAGGTCGACATTTTTGTGACCGATGTGGTTATGCCCGGCCAAGACGGACCTAGTTGGGTTCAAGAGGCTTTGCGGGAGAGACCCGAAACAAAGGTCGTCTTTGTTTCGGGTTACGCCAAAGAAACATTCTCGGACCGGCAGGCCAAGATCCCAAATTCAGTATTCTTGCCAAAACCTTTTTCCCTGAACGAATTGACGAGTGTTGTTCAAGCCGCCTTGCACTAAAGGAACATTGGTGGCCCAAAGCTATCCCTGAACAGCGCAGAAGAGTGCACATAACCGATGTGGCTGGTCTACTTTGATCGATCTAACTCATCGCGGATATTCGAAAACTTCTATGGGTCAACCCGATGAATGCGTCAGCGGCCGGCCTTGTTCCACAAAGCGAATTCTTGCGGACATTCGTCTTTCAGTCGCTGCGCCAACTCCTCGGAAAGATCAAAATCCCGCTTGGGTGAAACATTCTCACGCCCTAACTTAACGGGCGTTTCCAAACGTTCTTCCAAGAATGTCGCGGCCTTATCAAGCTGCTCGTATTGAAACAGATGCCGAACTGCGACCTTGCCTTGGCCGTTTGATACGAACTTCCGTGGACTTCCAACATTCGCGTAGGCTGGCCTCGGCGTCGCTAAATATCCTTCAACGAACTGATCGAAACTGACATTTCTTGTCGAGGTTGGTTTCCCATCGATGTCACTGCGGCCACGATAACGATACCATGATGCCAACCAGCTGACGGGTTCGCGCACAACGGCCATCGTTTCGAACTTCCGAGACTCGTCAATCCTGCCAAAAAGCGGCTTAAGGAATCGGTTGTACCTGAAGGCCGGCACATGCTTCAGCTCCGGCGGAAACTCAAGAACCGCATCAGCGCGCGGTCTTAGCGCAGTCTCCAGCGCGGATGTACCGGTCTTGGGCAAAGCCAAAAGTACAAGTTTTTCTTTCCAGAAAACAAGCATTTGAGCGGAACTCCTTTAGAAAAATGACCT